>DKMV01000254.1:344-21308 GCA_002469605.1 Leclercia sp. UBA7405 | reverse complement strand
CGAAATTAAACGCCTGAGCGACCGCCTGGATCTGATCCGCCACCAGCAGGCCGGCCTCTCGCTGGTTGACGCTGCCGAGAAATACGCCGAGCTGGAAAAAGAGATCGCCACGCTCGAAACCGAGATCGAACGCCTGCGCAACGTCAAAGGCCAGAAGCTGAGCAAAGAGGCGCAAAAGCTGTCGGACATGCCTTTCAAGCGCGCTATCACTAAAAAAGAGCAGGCCGACATGGGCAAGCTGAAGAAGAGCGTGCGCGGCCTGGTGGTGGTTCACCCCATGACCGAGCTGGGGCGTGAAATGGGGCTGAAAGAGATGACGGGTTTTTGTAAGACCGCCTTTTAATCTGCCTGACCTCTGCCCGGCGGGCAGAGGTTTTCTCAGTTATAGATCAAATTAAAGGTCGCCATCGCGTCCGCTTTCCCCGGAGAGATGTTCTCTTCCGTCTGGATATACTTCGCCTCAAACGAATAGCTTTGCGTAGTGTTATTGCCGCTTTGTCCCAGCTCCGGCACCTGCTGCGTATTCCACTCGACAACCTGCCCCTGCGCCTGACCCGTATTGTCACCATATATAAGCTCAATACCGACGCCGCTGGCGCTATCTACCTGCTTTGTCAGCGCCAGCGCTTTGTTATTGGCGGGCGCGGTTTCACCAAAGAAGCCGATCTTCACCGCGGTGTTATTTTCGCAGTTCACCGGAATAGTAAACTGGCCGCCCCCGGCGGTGGAGCCCACGCCGTTAAATTCGCTGACGTTGACGGTCCCCATGGCAACGGGGATGACGGGCGAACCGACCAGACAGCTGGTGCGTCTGGCGGTAAAGCTGGCAAGACTTAGCTCCACCGGTCCGGCGACAAGGCTGGCGCTATTCGGGCCGTCCCCCGCCTGTAAAACCACCTGCCCGACCTTCTGCTCCTGCGTATTAGCGTTATCGTTAGCCATCGGGTTGTCGGTCGGAATTTTATAAAACACCACGTAGAACTGTAGCTGGTAGCTGGTGGCATTGGAAAAGGCCGCGTTTTGCGACGAATCGCAGATGCGCAGGGACTCCCCATTATCTATGGTATTTTTATCCCCGATATAGCGCACGTCGCTGCCGCCGCAATATTGCGGTTCGCGTAAGCCGATCGCATAGCCAATGCCGGGGATCTGCGTTTGATAGATATGGCGCTGCGAGCCATCCTCTGCCGTGACGGTGTGAACGGCGATGTCTGATTCAATAAAACCGATGCTGCGCCAGGCATCCTGGCTACCTTCACAGTTATAAAAGTCAGAGCCCGTTGAGGGGATGGGCGGGGAGATGGCGCTCCAGTCGGCGGCGCCCGGCGCGTAGCCAATGGTGTAGGGAACCTGCACCACCCACTGGCTCTTCGTTGTACGGCAGGTCGATGCCGCATGGGCATGGAAGCTTAGCATCCCAAACAGTGAAAGCAGGCCCACGTAGATCGCCCATTTCAGTAAATTTCGCATGATGTTCCTCTAGTGACACTCAAGAGAGAGGGTGGCGATACCCGGCGCCATTTGCGCGGCGCCCAGTTTGAAAGGAGACTGGCACTGACGCTTCTCGCCATCTTCCTGCCAGCTTACGCGCAGGGTACCGTGCTCCGGGACGCCGCTCAGATAGGCCTGGCCGCCGTCACCCACCATCCCCTGAGCAACATCACCGTTCTTTTCCAGCTCAACCACCAGCGCCTGCGAGCCAAAGGGCAGCGGCTTGCCGCGGTAGCGCAGGGAGAAGAGCACGCGATAACCGATATGCGTCTGGTAATTCGCCAGCACCACCGCGCCGCTGGTAGGGATCACCGTTACTCCGCTTTTTTCGATATCCACGTTCTCATCCAGGGTTGCCGTATCCAGGTTGATGGTGTTTTTGTGATAGGCCGACATAGACGGCATCACCGCATAGCCCCGGCTATCGGTATGAATATTGCTGAACCCTTCCGGCTGGACGTTAGCCGCACCCGGTACCCGCAGCAGGGCAACGGTTTCGCCCAGGGGCGGGCTCAGTGTGACGCCGTACTGGGTGGCGACTACGCCGCCAGTGAGACCGAGGCTCATGTTGCTGCCGCTACGGCTGTGGTCGTAGCCAAGGCTGGCGTTGCCGTACCCGCCGTTGTACTGCAGAGCCAGGCTGGTGCTGTCGTTCTGTCCGTTGCTGGACATGCTCTGCTGCAGGCTGTAGTTCAGGTTGCGGTTTTCCAGCGCGCTGCCGTTGAGCGATACCTGCTGGCTGGTCGCGCCATGATTGTTCTGGTTAACGAAGTAGCTGACCGAGCTGTCCGGCAGCCATTTGCCGAGCGGGATATTGACGTTGAACGAGAGGGTTCGATCCGGCCGCCCCGTGCGGGCAGAGTCGGTGTAGTAGTAGCCCGCCCCCCAGGAGATCCCCTGCCAGCTTGAGTACCAGCCGATATGAATGGTTTTATCCTGGCCGCTGGTATGCCAGTAGTCCTGCATCCAGGCGGAGATATTCAGGCCCCCCAACCGGCCAAGCGACTGGTTGATGGTAATCTGGGAGCGGCTGCGGCGGTTATAAAGCTGGAGCGATGGCGTATCGGACTGGTTCAGCTCGCTGAATTCATAATAGTTGCGTGAGGCATAGCGGTAGCTGGCGAGGTTAAAGGCGGTGCCGATAGTGCTAAAATCTTTCTGATACTGCACACGCCAGGCCTGCCCCACCGCCTGCTTGCCGTCGGGCAAACGGCTTTTGGCGATGGTATCGTCAATCCCCAACGAGCCGAAGGCGCCAAAGCCGCGACCAATGCCGAGCGCGGCGGCCTGATAGTTATCCGCTGCCCGCACGCCGCCATAGACCGTCATCTGCGAAGGCAGACCGTAAAAGAAAACCCCTTCCAGGAAATCGGGGGTCTGCACGTCGCCAGCGCCCGAATGAAAACGTCCGGCGTTAAGGCTGTATTTAAAATGCCCCTGACGCAGCATAAAAGGCACGGCGGAATAGGGCTGGGTAAAAATGCGCTTCGAGCCGTCGCTTTCGGTGACCGTGACCTGCAGATCGCCGCTTTGCGCGCCGGGGTAAAGATCGTTGATAACAAAAGGTCCGGCGGCCACCCAGGTTTCATAGATCTGATAGCCATTCTGGCTGATGGTCACTTTGGCAAAGCTGTGCGCTACCCCGCGAATGGTGGGGGCGAAGCCGCGCTCGCTATCGGGGAGCATGCTTTCGCTGGAAGCGAGCTGCACCCCGCGAAAGGCGACGCTGTCGAACAGGTCCCCCGCGGTCCAGGCATCGCCGACGCGTAGCTGGCTGGCCAGGCTGCGAATATCCCTTGTAAGCCAGGTACTCTGGGATTGCCAGCGATCGCCGCCCTCTTCGCTGTGGCTCCAGGCAGAGGTGTTGCGCAGCCGCCAGGGGCCCAGATTCAGGCCGTTACGCAGGCTCAGATAGCTGGATGTGGTCTCGCCTTCGCCTCGCTGTTGGGCCGATGCGCCCGAGAGGCTGTAGTCCACAAACGCCGCCGGGATACCGTCATCCCACTTTGACGGCGGCACGTAGCCGCGGCTGCGGCTTACCATCGCCGCCTGAGGGATACTGAGTGAAAGCCGCTGCTGGCTAAAATCGTATTTGGCCCGGGCGGCCGGAATGAAATCCCCGATACGGGTGAAGGTTTCGCCCTCGTGCAGGCGCGAAAATGCCGGAATAGCGCTGACGTTCACCCCTAGTCCGGCCAGCAGATCAACCGTAAAGACCGGCTGTAGCTCGCCCTTTTCCTCGACGAAGGTGACGATCTGCTTCTGCTCTTCCTGCTGATTAATCACTACGGTGACGGACCAGGTGCCGGGCATCTGCCCGCCCTGGCGCGAGAAGTAGTGCAGATCCGCCATCTTTTGCTCTGAGGTCGAAAGCTCCAGCGCCGCGGGATCGAAATAGTCCTCCGCGAAGCCCGGGCGGCTGAAGCTCAGCATTAGCAGCACGGCGATCGGCGCATAGCGAAACCGGCGGGCAGTCATGGTGTTACAGCGGCTGTGAATGGGTTTGAGTTATACCGCCAAAATCATTAATGGCGGACCAGGTAACGCTACCCGATGCCGCAACAGGCCACTCGCGGCTCTGCCCTGGGGCAATCATCCCCGGCTCTGCAATCTCTTTTCCCGCCACCTTCAGGCTGTAAAACGACACGTAATAAGGGGTGGGGTTAGTGGCTTTGATGCCTTTGCCGCTGCGGGTAAAGGTCAGTTTCTCCCAGGCGGTTGCCGGATCGCCCGCCAGGTGCGCCGGGCGGTAGAAGATTTTAAATTTGGACTTTATGTTTACCTGCAGCTCGTTGTCACCGTCTTTCGGCTTAGGCGCAATGGCTTTAATGTCGAGCCAGAAAACCGACTCCCGATCGTTTGGCAAAGGCGTGCCGGTATACTGAATACGCAGCATATTGGTCTGATCAGGATCGAGACGGAATAACGGCGGAGTGACGATAAAAGGGGCGGAATTTTTATTATTCGGCACATCGCCTTCGACCCATGACTGAATAAGATAGGGCTTAATACCTTCTTTATTTGCAACCGAAAACGCCACCTCCTTTTTATTTTCTGGGTATACAATCCGTGTTCCGCCCATAACAACACCGGCGGACGCCGATGCAGAACTCACCATTACTGCGGCGAGCACAATATGCGATAAACATTTCATCATTTTTATCTCTGGAGGTGGCTAAAAAAGAAATTAATCAGTTATAAACCATCAGGAAGTTAGAGACGGCATTAACGTGACCTGCCGTTACGGCATCGCTACCGGTTTTGGCGAGGCTGGCATAGAAGGTTAATTCTGCCTTGCCCTCATCACCGCTTTCCACGGTATCCACGGTATCTGAAACCTCACCGGGTGCAATTGCCGTGGTTTGGTCATCGTTGTAAAGTTTCACCCCTAAACCTGTCGCTGAGTTCTCGACCGGGTTTAATTTCAGCAGAGTGCTGTTATTTGTGTCTTTGGTACCGTCAAATAACACGGCAACTTTTTTAACAGATGCGGGGCATTTCTCAACGTTGATTTTGAATTCTGTCGGCGAGGTTTCGGTATGATCATCGAAGTAGTTCACCGCCCATGTACCGAGGTTAACATCAGCATCTTTAGATCCGGCCGTTACTTCACAGGAGTCGATGGTTACTTCACCATGGAAGTTAATCACGCCACCGGCGCCCTGAGTACGATCCGCGAGTTTGGTGTCAGCCGCAGATACTACAGATGAAGACAATACCAGACCCGTCGCGAATATCGCGAGCGCCACTTTTTTGAGTTTCATTTGAAAGACCTATCCTCTGTAACTTAAACAGATATATAAAGTTGTGCCAGATAAAATATCAGCTATGAGGGTTGTCAGGCGCCACTGGAGGGTAAATAGAGTTGGTGACGCAACCTCATACTATTAAGAGGGTCCATCCCACTAAGGTAATCCCTGGTTTCTTAACTAACCGTAAGAAATCATTTTCATTGAAAGGTAAAAGTTGAGTACTTTCTATAATTCCTGAAAACTAAATCGCGACTTAAATAATCGCCGCAACGTTTTATGCAATAAATGTTAGAACATTTACATTTATGCGTCTACGTCAAAATTTGCCTTTAGGATACTTGTTTATATTTTATTGACATACTTTTAAGCGTTATTTTTAACATTAATTTCCATTTTTTAACACAACCCGGAAGGCCTTTTTCCTTACCAGCCTATCATTACCCTATGTTACCGTTAACATAGCCAGGTATATTTCGTAAAGAAACCAAATTAAAATCGGCCTTGCAGATAAATCTTAGGTAATAACCCTTGCAGACAAGGGTACCACCACTGTTGGCAGGGTTATAAGGCCGACAGCCAATTGTTATGTCAGGTTAATAAGATTGTTAATTTTTAACTATAAAGATAATTTTATGCTAAAAGAAAGCAAAAGCACTTTTGACCCAAAAAATCTGAAAAAAAATTAAACAGCGTAAAAATAAGAACAGTTGCGTAACCTGACGTTAATTAATCATTAAACAAATAACGTGCATCATATTCAAAATTCATCATTACTTATTACTTTAATGCGCATAAATAAACATTACGTTTCTGCATAAGAACCATACTTTTTTTGCTCCGCGACGTTAGCTGCCCACCATGCCGGGAAGTAAAAATTCCCATGCTCCTCCCACCATTGGTCCTACCAATCCCTGAAATTTTGAACCTCGCTTCACATAACCGCTTTCCTGCATCACAAATTAATTGCTCATCTATAACATCTGGTTAACCATTCATTGTCATTAACCCTACATCACACTATTGGCAGGACCACTTTTACAGAGTATGCAGCAGAGATGAGCAGAGACTCACCGATATGCAAAACCTGTGGTCCTCGGGAGACCTGCAATGAGCCTCTGGCAACAAAACTACGATCCGGCCGGAAATATCTGGCTGTCGAGCCTGATCGCATCGCTACCCATTCTGTTCTTCTTCTTTGCGCTAATTAAGCTCAAGCTGAAGGGATACCTGGCCGCGACTTATACGGTGGCTATCGCCCTGCTGGTGGCGCTCTTCTTCTATAAAATGCCGGTCGATCGCGCGCTGGCGTCCGTAGTGTATGGCTTCTTCTATGGCCTGTGGCCGATTGCGTGGATCATTATTGCCGCAGTCTTTGTCTATAAAATCTCGGTGAAAACCGGGCAGTTCGACATTATTCGCTCATCGATACTCTCTATTACCCCGGACCAGCGCCTGCAGATGCTGATTGTCGGCTTCTCTTTCGGCGCGTTTCTGGAAGGGGCCGCGGGGTTTGGCGCGCCGGTGGCGATTACCGCCGCCCTGCTGGTAGGGCTGGGCTTTAACCCGCTTTACGCCGCAGGCCTGTGCCTGATCGTTAACACCGCGCCGGTCGCCTTTGGCGCGATGGGCATCCCGATCCTGGTGGCCGGGCAGGTTACCGGACTGGACAGCTTTGCCATCGGCCAGATGGTAGGCCGCCAGCTGCCGTTCCTGACCATCATCGTGCTGTTCTGGATCATGGCGATTATGGATGGCTGGCGCGGCGTGAAGGAGACCTGGCCCGCGGTAATGGTGGCCGGCGGCTCGTTCGCTATTGCCCAGTACCTCAGCTCAAACTTTATCGGCCCGGAGCTGCCGGACATTATCTCTTCGCTGGTATCGCTGGTGTGCCTGACGCTGTTCCTCAAGCGCTGGCAGCCGGTACGTATCTTCCGCTTCGGTGATATGGGCGCCTCGCAGGTGGATATGACCCTGGCCCGCACAAAATATACCCCTGGCCAGATTATCCGCGCCTGGTCACCGTTCCTGTTCCTTACCGCAACGGTCACCCTGTGGAGCGTGCCGCCGTTTAAAGCGCTGTTTGCACCCGGCGGCGCGCTGTACGACATGGTGATTAACATCGCCGTACCTTTCCTCGATAAAACGGTTGCCCGTATGCCGCCCGTGGTGCACGAGGCCACGCCGTACGCGGCGGTTTATAAGTTCGACTGGTTCTCGGCTACGGGTACGGCAATCCTGTTTGCGGCTATCCTTTCCGTAGTGTGGCTGCGTATGAAGCCGGCCGCGGCAATCCAGACCTTTGCCGCCACCATTAAAGAGCTGTTGCTGCCGATTTACTCCATCGGGATGGTGCTGGCCTTTGCGTTTATCTCTAACTACTTGGGGCTCTCCTCCACGCTGGCGCTGGCGCTGGCCCACACCGGCCATGCCTTTACCTTCTTCTCGCCGTTCCTCGGCTGGCTGGGGGTGTTCCTGACCGGGTCGGATACTTCGTCTAACGCGCTGTTTGCCGCCCTGCAGGCCACCGCCGCGCAGCAGATTGGGGTATCGGACCTGCTGTTAGTGGCGGCCAATACCACCGGCGGCGTTACCGGGAAGATGATCTCGCCCCAGTCGATCGCCATTGCCTGCGCCGCGGTGGGGCTGGTGGGTAAAGAGTCGGACCTGTTCCGCTTTACGGTGAAACACAGCCTGATTTTCACCTGCATGGTCGGGGTCATCACCACCCTGCAGGCTTACGTACTAACCTGGATGATCCCATGATAGTGATGCCCAGACGCCTGTCCGACGAGATCGCCTCTCGCGTTCGGGCGCTGATAGAAGAGTTACAGCTGGAGCCGGGCATGAAATTGCCCGCCGAGCGCCAGCTGGCCGCGCAGCTCGGCGTGTCGCGTAATTCACTGCGCGAGGCGCTGGCGACGCTGGTGAACGAAGGGGTGCTGCTGAGCCGTCGCGGCGGCGGCACCTTTGTGCGCTGGCAGCACGAAGACTGGTCCGGGCAGAACATCGTCCAGCCGCTGAAGACGCTGCTCGAGAACGATCCCGACTACAGCTTCGATATTCTCGAAGCCCGCCACGCGATCGAGGCCAGCACCGCCTGGCACGCCGCGATGCGCGCCACCGAGGCCGATAAAGAGAAGTTGAAGAGCTGTTTTGAAGCCACCCAGAGCAAGGATCCGGATATCGCCTCCCAGGCGGATGTCCGTTTTCATCTGGCGATCGCCGAAGCCTCGCATAACATCGTCCTCCTCCAGACGATGCGCGGTTTCTTCGACCTGCTGCAATCCTCCGTGAAACAGAGCCGACAGCGGATGTACCTGGTGCCGCCGGTCTTCGCCCGGCTGACGGAACAACACGAGGCGGTACTCGCCGCCATTCTCGCCGGCGATGCCGAGGCCGCGCGCAAAGCGATGATGGCGCATCTCGGTTTCGTGCACACCACCATTAAAGAATTCGATGAAGATCAGGCCCGACAGGCGCGCATTACCCGTCTGCCTGGCGATCACGACACTTCCAGGGAGAACAAAGCATGATTATTTCCGCAGCCAGTGACTATCGCGCCGCAGCGCAACGCATTCTGCCGCCGTTCCTGTTCCACTATATCGACGGCGGCGCCTACTCCGAATATACCCTGCGCCGTAACGTGGAAGATCTGTCGGAAGTGGCCCTGCGCCAGCGCGTGCTGAAGAATATGTCCGACCTGAGCCTGGAAACGAAGCTGTTCAACGAAACGCTCTCCATGCCGGTAGCCCTGGCCCCCGTGGGGCTGTGCGGCATGTATGCCCGTCGCGGTGAGGTGCAGGCTGCAGCGGCGGCGGATGCCAAAGGCATTCCCTTTACCCTCTCTACCGTTTCCGTCTGCCCGATTGAAGAGGTCGCCCCGACCATCAAGCGCCCGATGTGGTTCCAGCTGTACGTCCTGCGCGATCGCGGCTTTATGCGCAATGCGCTGGAGCGCGCCAAAGCGGCGGGCTGCTCCACCCTGGTCTTTACCGTGGATATGCCAACGCCAGGGGCGCGCTATCGTGATGCCCACTCGGGGATGAGCGGGACCAACGCGGCGATGCGCCGTTACTGGCAGGCCGTTACCCATCCACAGTGGGCCTGGGACGTGGGACTTAATGGCCGCCCGCACGATCTGGGCAATATCTCCACCTATCTGGGTAAACCAACCGGGCTGGAGGACTATATCGGCTGGCTGGCGAATAACTTCGATCCCTCTATCTCCTGGAAAGACCTGGAGTGGATCCGCGAGTTCTGGGATGGCCCGATGGTGATCAAAGGGATCCTCGATCCGGAAGATGCCCGTGATGCGGTGCGCTTTGGCGCCGACGGCATTGTGGTCTCTAACCACGGCGGACGCCAGCTGGATGGGGTGCTCTCTTCCGCCCGCGCCCTGCCGGCCATTGCCGATGCGGTGAAGGGCGATATTACTATTCTGGCCGACAGCGGGATCCGCAACGGGCTGGACGTGGTGCGCATGATTGCCCTCGGGGCAGACAGCGTGCTGCTGGGGCGTGCCTATCTGTACGCGCTGGCGACCCACGGCCAGGCGGGCGTGGCTAATCTGTTGAACCTGATTGAAAAAGAGATGAAGGTGGCGATGACCCTGACCGGGGCGAAGACAATAGGCGAGATTAGCCGGGAGTCGCTGGTGCAGGAGCTGAGCAAGCTCCCGGCGGCGCTGGCCCCGCTGGCTCACGGGGATGCGGCTTAGGCTGGTGCGGCCTGATCCCCTCACCCTAACCCTCTCCCCAAAGGGGAGAGGGAATGGTATTCTGCCCGCCGCAAAGCTTTGAGCCTAATGAAATGGGGCAGTATGCTTAACATCGTCTTATTCGAACCAGAAATTCCACCCAATACCGGCAATATTATTCGCCTGTGCGCTAATACCGGCTTTCGTCTGCATATTATCGAGCCGATGGGCTTTACGTGGGACGACAAGCGCCTGCGCCGCGCCGGGCTGGACTACCACGAGTTTACCGCCGTTGTTCGCCATCACGACTACGCCGCTTTTGTTGACGCAGAAAAGCCGCAGCGCCTGTTCGCCCTGACCACCAAAGGTACGCCAGCCCACAGCGCCGTGAGCTATCAGGCGGGAGATTATCTGCTGTTTGGCCCGGAGACGCGCGGCCTGCCGGCCACTATTCTTGATGCCCTGCCCGCTGAGCAGAAAATTCGAATTCCGATGATGCCGGACAGCCGCAGCATGAACCTGTCTAACGCGGTGTCGGTGGTAGTGTATGAAGCCTGGCGCCAGCTGGGTTACGCGGGCGCCGTGCTCAGAAGTTAAGCGGTCAGATGCCGTCACCATACTCAAAGGTATGGTGAATGCCGTTGAAGAACTGGTCCATGTCCATTGAGGGTTTATCGCTGTCGGGTTTACCCACGATCCGCGCCGGTACCCCTGCCGCGGTGGTGTGCGGCGGCACCGGCTGCAATACCACGGAGCCGGCGCCAATCTTCGCGCCCCGTCCTACCTCGATATTGCCAAGGATCTTCGCCCCGGCGCCAATCATCACCCCTTCGCGAATTTTCGGATGACGATCGCCGCTGGTTTTACCCGTCCCGCCGAGGGTCACCGACTGCAGGATCGAGACGTCATTCTCAATCACCGCCGTTTCACCCACCACAATACCGGTGGCATGGTCGAGCATGATACCGTGGCCGATCTTCGCGGCCGGGTGAATATCCACCTGGAAACTGACCGACACCTGGTTTTGCAGGAAGATGGCCAGCGCGCGGCGGCCTTCATTCCACAGCCAGTGGCCGATACGGTAAGACTGCAGGGCGTGGAAGCCCTTCAGGTAGAGCAGCGGCGTGGAGTATTTATCCACCGCCGGATCGCGGTTACGCACGGCCTGAATATCGCAGGCGGCGGAAGCAATCATCTCCGGGTCGGCGGCGTAGGCCTCCTCCACCACTTCACGAATGGCGATGGCCGGCATGATCGGCGAGGCGAGCTTGTTGGCGAGCATATAGCTCAGGGCGCTGCCGAGGTTTTCGTGCTTAAGTAGCGTCGCGTGGTAGAAACTGGCAAGCATAGGCTCACAGTCGGCCAACGCCCGGGCTTCGGCTTTAATATTGTTCCAGACGATTTCCAGTTCTTCACACGGCATGGCTTACTCCAGACGTAATAGTACGATCGGCCAGTCTGTGCTGGCCGTATCGTTGAGGGGCAACGTTTTCCAGTTAGTTACTGCTGCGCTCATCCTTGCGTGCGCGGCCTAATAAGGTCAATGCTGCCTCGCGCGCATTTTTTCCGCAATACAATACCTGATAAATTTCCTCGGTTATTGGCATTTCGACACCAAAGCGGTGCGCCAACTCGCGGACTTCCTTGGTATTGCGGTAGCCTTCGACCACCTGACCGATCTTCTCCTGCGCGCCGGTAACATCCATGCCCTGGCCGAGCATCATGCCAAAGCGGCGGTTACGGGACTGGTTGTCGGTACAGGTCAGCACCAGATCGCCCAGACCCGCCATGCCCATAAAGGTGGCCGGATCGGCGCCCAGCGCCGCGCCCAGGCGGGACATTTCGGTCAGCCCGCGGGTGATTAAGGCCGTACGCGCGTTAGCGCCAAAGCCGATACCGTCAGACATCCCGGCGCCGATAGCGATAACGTTCTTCACCGCGCCGCCCAGCTGTACGCCGATAAAATCGGGGTTGCTGTAAACACGGAAGCTCTTGCCGCAGTGCAGCAGTTGCTGCAGATCGTCAGCAAAGGTCTCGTCGGTGGAGGCCAGCGAAATCGCGGTTGGCAGCCCGGCGGCCAGCTCTTTGGCAAAGGTAGGCCCGGAGATCACCGCCAGCGGGATCTCGTCCCCCAGCGCTTCGCGGGCAACGTCCTGCAGCAGGCGTCCGGTTTCGGCTTCAAGCCCTTTCGTCGCCCAGACCACCCGCGCATCGGAGCGCATCAGGGGTTTAATCTGGCGCAGAACCTGGCCAAACACGTGGCTTGGTACCACCACCAGAATGTTACGGCTGGCGGCAAGGGCGGTGGCGAGATCGCTCTCAAGATGAAGCGAGTCGGGGAAGGTCACATCGGGAAGAAAGGCGGCATTGCAGCGGTCTGCCTGCAACGTGGCGATGTGTTTTGGGTCATGGCCCCAGAGCACAACCTGATGGCCATTTCTTGCCAGGGTAATGGCAAGAGCGGTGCCGTATGAGCCGGCACCGATCACAGTCATTGACGCATTAACAGTACTCATCAGGCATCCTGATGTTGTTCAGTACCTTCGCCAGCTTGCTGCTGCAGATAGTTCATGAACAGCGCATCGAAGTTCACCGGCGCAAGGTTCAGTTGCGGGAATGTACCGCGGGAAACCAGGCTGGTGATGCACTCGCGAGCATACGGGAACAGAATGTTCGGGCAGTATGCACCCAGGCAGTGAGCCATCTGGTTACCATCGATGCCGCCAATAGAGAAGATGCCGCCCTGCTGTACTTCACACAGGAATGCGGTTTCTTCGCCCAGAGACGCGGTAACGGTAACACGCAGTACGACTTCGTATACATCATCCGCCAGCTGGGTGGATGCGGTATCCAGATCAAGTTTAACCTCTGGCTGCCAGTCTTTCTGGAAAACGTGCGGCGCATTCGGTGCTTCGAAAGAGATATCCTTGGTGTAAACACGCTGGATCTGGAAAGTCATTTCGGTGTTGTTTTGTTCTGACATGTAAAAGCCCTTTTTTATTGTCCTGAGTCGCCTTAGCGCAGCAGCGGATCAAGCCCGCCACGCGCATCGAGCGCATGTAAATCATCACAGCCACCAATGTGCTGTGCATCGATAAAAATCTGGGGAACCGTCGTGCGGCCACTACGTTTAATCATCTCTTCGCGCTTTGCGCCGTCGCCATCAATGGGCAACTCCTGATACGCCACGCCTTTGCTGTCCAGCAGCGCTTTGGCGCGATGGCAGAACGGGCAGGTCGCTTTGGTATAGATTTCGATATTGGCCATGACTTGTCTCCTGTTTATTTACCACGAACCAGAGGCAGATTCTCACCGCTCCAGCCAGAGATGCCCTCTTTCAGGACGCTGACTTTCTCGAAACCGGCTTTGATAAGTGCGTTTGCCGGCTCCTGGGCCTGCATACCGGTGCCGTCGACAACGATAATCGGTTTGTCTTTGTGCTTTTCCAGTTCGCCAACGTTGTTAGCTTTGATTTCGGCTGGCAGCAGGTTGATCGCCCCGGCGATATGACCTTTACGGAAATCGTCGCGCTGGCGCAGATCCACAACTACCGCATCTTCTTTGTTAATAAGACGCGTTGCTTCGCCACGGGTGATCACCTTCACTTTGGAGGTGAGGCCTTTAAACGTGGTGAAGAGCACGGCTGCCAGTAAACCAATCCACGCGATACAAAGTATGGGGTGGCGGCTAACAAATTGCATAATTTCTTGCATGGGGGGTAACGACTCCCGACTGAGTTAATAAAAAACCAGGACAGGAGTATACCTGTGCGTTGTGGCAAATACAGCCAGCGACGTTAAGCTAATCCATTTTCTGCGGCCTGCCACGAAAAAAAATGACCAAAATCGCCTTTAACCGGCCATTTACCCGGCGCTTTCTTTGATCTTCTGCGGCTATTTTAACGATTCAGCTGTAGTAAAATTACGCAAATTTTTTGTCTTTTGAACAAAGAGGTTGTCGCAATGTCGGTTTCGAAAAAACCTATGGTACTGGTGATTCTGGATGGCTATGGTTACCGTGAAGAGCACCAGGATAACGCCATTTTCAACGCTAAAACCCCGGTCATGGATGCTCTGTGGGCCAAACGTCCTCACACCCTGATCGATGCGTCTGGTCTGGAAGTGGGTCTCCCGGATCGCCAGATGGGCAACTCCGAAGTTGGACACGTCAACCTGGGCGCGGGCCGCATTGTTTATCAGGATCTGACCCGTCTGGATGTTGAAATTAAAGAACGTACCTTCTTTACTAACCCGGTGCTGACGGGGGCGGTTGATAAGGCCGCCGCTGCGGGTAAAGCGGTGCATATTATGGGCCTGCTCTCCGCCGGTGGCGTACACAGCCATGGAGATCACATCCTGGCAATGGTGGAGCTGGCAGCGGAGCGCGGCGCAGAAAAAATTTACCTGCACGCCTTCCTCGACGGTCGCGACACCCCGCCGCGCAGCGCGGAATCTTCTCTTAAAACCTTTGAAGCGAAATTTGCCGCCCTGGGCAAAGGCCGCGTGGCCTCTATTATCGGCCGTTACTACGCTATGGACCGCGATAACCGTTGGGATCGCGTGGAACAGGCGTACGACCTGATGACTCTGGCGAAAGGCGAGTTCCAGTTCGCCACCGCCGTTGAAGGGCTGGCAGCCGCCTATGCGCGCGATGAAAACGACGAATTCGTGAAAGCGACCGTGATCCGCGCCGAAGGTCAGGCCGATGCCGCCATGGAAGATGGCGATGCGCTCATCTTTATGAACTTCCGCGCCGACCGCGCGCGTGAAATTACCCGCGCCTTCGTAAACCGCGACTTTGACGGCTTTGCGCGTAAAAAAGTGGTGAACATCGACTTTATCCAGCTGACCGAATACGCGGCAGATATCAAGGCGCCCTGCGCTTATCCACCAGCCTCACTGGCAAACACCTTCGGTGAGTGGATGGCCAAGAATGACAAAACCCAGCTGCGCATCTCCGAAACCGAGAAATATGCGCACGTCACCTTCTTCTTTAACGGCGGCGTGGAAGAGCCGTTCAAAGGCGAAGAACGCATCCTGATCAACTCGCCGAAAGTGGCGACCTACGATCTGCAGCCCGAGATGAGCTCCGCCGAGCTGACCGAGAAGCTGGTCGCCGCCATCGAAAGCGGCAAGTACGACACCATTATCTGTAACTATCCGAACGGCGATATGGTTGGCCATACCGGCGTGATGGAAGCGGCAATCAAAGCGGTTGAAGCGCTGGATAACTGCGTTGAGCAGGTTGCAAAAGCGGTGGAATCCGTCGGCGGCCAGCTGTTGATCACCGCTGACCACGGCAACGCCGAGCAGATGCGCGATCCCGCAACCGGCCAGGCGCACACCGCGCACACTAACCTGCCGGTACCGCTGATCTACGTGGGTGACAAATCGCTGAAAGCGGTAGAAGGCGGCAAGCTTTCTGACATCGCCCCGACCATGCTGACGCTGATGGGTATGGAAATCCCGCAAGAGATGACTGGCAAGCCGCTGTTCATCGTGGAATAATCCTTCCCCATGAGGGGAAAGGCGATTTTTTCAATCACATGGGTCGTGAAGCCGTTACGGTTCTCAGTCAGGCCTCTGTTTTACGCCAGCGCACTCAGCGCTGGCGTATTGCTGTGCGCGGCATCCGCTCAGGCGGACGATCGCGATCAGCTTAAATCTATTCAGGCCGACATCGCCGCGAAAGAGCGTGCGGTGCGTCAACAGCAACAGCAGCGTTCCGCGCTTCTTGCGCAACTCAAGCAGCAGGAAGAGGCGATTTCCGCCGCCACGCGTAAGTTACGCGAAACTCAGAACACCCTCACCCAGCTCAATAAGCAAATCGACGAGATGAACGCTTCGATTGCGAAGCTTGAACGCCAGCGCGACGCCCAGGAGCGCAATCTTGCCGCCCAGCTCGACGCGGCCTTTCGTCAGGGCGAACATACCGGCCTTCAGCTGATCCTCAGCGGAGAAGAGAGCCAGCGCGGCCAGCGGCTGCAGGCCTACTTTGGTTATCTGAACCAGGCCCGTCAGGAGACCATCGCGCAGCTGCAGCAGACGCGTGAAGAGGTCTCCACCCAAAAAACGGAGCTGGAAGAGAAGCAGAGCCAGCAGCAGACCCTGCTTTACGAGCAGCAGGCGCAGCAGGCGAAGCTGGAGCAGGCACGCAACGAACGTAAGAAAACCCTTGCCGGGCTGGAGTCCTCCATTCAGCAGGGCCAGAGCCAGCTGAGCGAAATGCGCGCCAACGAATCTAAACTGCGCAACAGCATTGCGCGGGCCGAAGCGGCTGCCAAAGCGCGGGCCGAAAAAGAGGCCCGTGAAGCGCAGGCGGTGCGCAACCGTCAGCAGGAAGCCTCCCGCAAAGGTACCACCTACAAACCCACTGAAAGCGAGCGCTCGCTGATGTCCCGTACCGGCGGCCTCGGCTCGCCGCGCGGCCAGGCTTACTGGCCGGTTCGCGGCACGATTCTGCATCGCTATGGCGAACAGCTGCAGGGTGAGCTACGTTGGAAGGGGATTGTTATCGGTGCGTCTGAAGGTAGCGAAGTCAAAGCCATTGCCGATGGCCGCGTGATCCTCGCCGACTGGCTGCAGGGTTATGGCCTGGTGGTCGTGGTGGAGCACGGTAAAGGCGATATGAGTCTTTACGGCTACAACCAGAGCGCGCTGGTCAGCGTGGGCACCCAGGTGCGCGCAGGCCAGGCAATCGCCCTTGTAGGCAGCAGTGGCGGTCAGGGCCGCCCGTCACTCTATTTCGAAATTCGTCGTCAGGGTCAGGCGGTTAATCCACAACCGTGGTTGGGAAGATAAGTTTTGCTTCAATTTCGTCGTATTGTTCTTTCCGTCGCCGGCGCACTGGCGCTGGCGGCACCGGTTTACGCAGGCAAGCTGGCAATCGTCATTGACGACTTTGGTTATCGGCCACACACGGAGAACCAGGTGCTGGCGATGCCCTCCGCCATTTCCGTCGCCGTCCTGCCCAATGCCCCCCATGCGCGGGAGATGGCAACCAAAGCCCACAATGGCGGTCATGAGGTGCTGATCCACCTGCCGATGGCGCCGATCAGCAAACAGCCGCTGGAAAAAGACACCCTTCGTCCGGAAATGAGTAGCGATGAGGTCGAGCGTATTATTCGCGAGGCCTACGGCAAAGTGCCCTTTGCGGTTGGGCTGAACAACCATATGGGCAGCGCCATGACCTCCAGCCTGTTCGGCATGCAGAAAGTGATGCAGGCGCTGGAACGCTATAACCTCTACTTTCTCGACAGCATGACCATCGGCAATAGCCAGGCGATGCGCGCCGCGCAGGGAACGGGCGTGAAGGTCATTAAGCGCAAAGTGTTCCTTGATGACACCCAGAACGAGGCCGATATCCGCGTGCAGTTTAACCGTGCCGTGCAGCTTGCGCGCCGCAACGGTTCCGCCATTGCGATTGGCCATCCGCACCCTTCCACGGTACGCGTATTACAGCAGATGCTGCCGTCGTTACCTTCAGATATCACGCTGGTACGTCCCAGCAGCCTGCTTAATGAGCCGCAGGTGGACACCTCCAGGCCAGAAACGTCGCCCCAAAACGGCACGCCAGCCGCACCGCGAAATCCGTTCCGCGGCGTGAAGTTGTGTAATCCGAAAGGGGCGATTGAGCCTGTCTACGCCAGCCGCTTCTTTGAGGTGCTGAGCGACAGTATTGCGAACAGCATGCTGGTTAACTATTTCCAGCATCAATGGCAGGGTTGGGGGAGATCCCCCAACGGTAAAGAGATTAGCGAAGGTTAAGGGCCTTACGGGTGACGCGACGGGGCGACAGGGTTTTGTCGCGCCACTGCCAGAGTCGCCATGACCAGAGCATCGCCTGCCAGGCGAGCTTAGCGCTGCGCACGTTGGTAACCATGCGTTTATACATGCCGGAAGCGTAAATTTCGGCAATCATACGCTGACGGGTTGAAATATCCGGCTCTTTACGCACGCAGTGGCAAACGCGTAATGCTTCATAGGTTATTTGCTGATGGAATTCCGGATAAATCGTAATACGATCGGCGTAGTCGCGATTTAATTTCTCAAGTAATCGTGTGATCTTAATATAATGACGCTGGTAATTAAGATTTTTCTCCCCGTGTCTTTTAAGACGACTTACGGATTGATCGTGAAGAAAATATTTATATAACGATTGTTCAGTATATCGGGCACGAACCGCGTTAAACATAAATTCGGTGGACCAGACAATATCCTGGTGATGTAAACCCGGAACAAACTGAATGTTATTTTTAATAATAACGTCGCGACGGTATACGCCCATCCAGACCACGTGCGTCCAGCGGCGCGACTTAAGCGCCATGCGCAGCCAGTCCGGGCCGGTCATTACGCCGGTGGAGCGGATGCGGTCGGTAGGAATAGACTGCCATGTGCTGCCCGTCTCACGCACGCTCCAGTCCGCGTTGCACTGCGCAACGTCCAGATCGTCTTCCAGCGCCATGGTCATCAGCGTTTCGTACATGTTCGGGTAGACCAAATCATCCGCATCCACAAAGGCGACATACTCGCCCGTTGCGACTGCCAGCCCACGGTTACGGGCTACCGACGCGCCGGCGTTGCCCTGATGCAGGAGCCGGACGTGGGGATAAGTGTCTGCATAATATTGCGCGATTTTTTCGGAACCATCTGTCGAACCGTCGTTAACAATAATGATTTCCAGAGCAGTCCATGTTTGCCCGATTAATGATTCCATGCAGGCATTAAAGTCCTTTGCCGCATTGTATAACGGAATAATAACGCTGAGCTTTTTTGAACTATTCATCATAACTTACCGGGTACCTTTGAGGTTTATCGCAGCATCTTACAGCCTTAATATTAAGAAAGTATTAAGGTTGCAAATGCCGGCTTTTTTATGTGCAGGTTTATTTAAATTTAAGACTATGAAAGTGAAGAGTTCAGTACAACGAGAGGAATGCTTAATTACGCAATATTTATAGCAGATGACGTTAATTTACAGTTTTTCAGAAAATCCGCAAAAATAAGGCCGAACAAGTCGGCCTTTTTTTATTATTTATCCCAGCTCAGGATCACTTTGCCGGACTGCCCCGAACGCATGGCGTCGAAGCCCTGCTGGAACTCATCAATACCAAAACGGTGGGTAATGAGAGGGGAGAGGTCCAGACCAGACTGGATTAACGCCGCCATCTTATACCAGGTTTCGAACATCTCGCGGCCGTAAATACCCTTGATGAACAGCCCCTTAAAGATCACTTTGTTCCAGTCGATAGACATGTCGGACGGCGGAATACCCAGCATGGCGATACGCCCGCCGTGGTTCATGGTATCGAGCATGGTACGGAAGGCCGGCGGCGCGCCGGACATCTCCAGGCCGACGTCAAAGCCTTCGGTCATGCCCAGCTCTTCCATCACGTCGTTAAGATTCTCTTTCGAAACATCTACCGCGCGGGTGACGCCCATTTTGCGCGCCAGCGACAGGCGATATTCATTCACATCAGTGATAACAACGTTGCGCGCACCCACGTGCTTCGCTACCGCTGCCGCCATAATACCGATCGGGCCTGCGCCCGACACCAGCACGTCTTCGCCCACCAGGTCGAATGACAGCGCGGTGTGTACCGCGTTGCCGAACGGGTCGAAGATGGCGGCCAGGTCGTCGGAGATATTGTCCGGGATCTTAAAGGCGTTGAATGCCGGGATCACCAGATACTCCGCAAAGCTGCCCGGGCGGTTAACGCCCACGCCCACGGTGTTGCGGCACAGGTGCGTGCGCCCGCCGCGGCAGTTACGGCAATGGCCGCAGGTGATATGGCCTTCGCCGGAGACGCGATCGCCAATTTTAAAGCCTTTGACCTCCTGACCGATGCCGACCACCTCGCCCACGTATTCATGACCCACAACCATAGGTACCGGAATGGTCTTCTGTGACCACTCATCCCAGTTGTAGATATGCACGTCGGTGCCGCAGATGGCAGTTTTACGAATTTTAATCAGCAGATCGTTATGACCGACTTCCGGCTCCGGCACGTCGGTCATCCAAATCCCTTCTTCTGCTTTTAGTTTGGATAACGCTTTCATCACAGGTCCTTAGGCAATCACGCCCAGTTGTTTGCCAATGCGGGTAAAGGCTTCAACCGCACGCTCGATTTGTTCAGGGGAATGGGCCGCAGACATCTGGGTACGGATGCGCGCCTGGCCTTTTGGCACCACCGGGAAGAAGAATCCGGTAACGTAAATGCCCTCTTTTTGCAGCTCACGGGCAAAGTTCTGCGCCACCACGGCATCGCCCAGCATCACCGGGATAATGGCGTGATCGGCACCGGCCAGGGTAAAGCCGGCAGCGCTCATTTTTTCACGGAACAGACGGGCGTTAGCCCAGAGCTTATCGCGCAGCTCGCTGCCCTCTTCCACCATCTCCAGCACCTTAATGGAGGCGGCGACAATCGCCGGGGCCAGCGAGTTGGAGAAGAGATACGGGCGGGAACGCTGGCGCAGCCACTCAACCACCTCCTTACGCGCGGCGGTATAGCCGCCGGACGCGCCGCCAAGGGCTTTACCCAGGGTGCCGGTGATAATGTCCACACGCCCCATGACGTCGCAATATTCATGAGAGCCGCGGCCGTTCTCGCCAACAAATCCCACCGCGTGCGAGTCGTCGACCATCACCAGCGCATCGTATTTGTCCGCCAGGTCGCAAACGCCTTTCAGGTTGGCAATGACGCCATCCATAGAGAAGACGCCGTCGGTGGCGATCAGTACGTGGCGGGCGCCGGCTTCGCGGGCCTCTTTCAGGCGCGCTTCCAGCTCCGCCATGTCGTTATTGGCATAGCGGAAACGCTTTGCTTTGCACAGACGCACGCCATCGATGATGGAGGCATGGTTCAGCGCATCGGAGATAACGGCATCCTCTGCCCCCAGCAGGGTCTCGAACAGACCGCCGTTGGCGTCGAAGCAGGAGGAGTACAGAATGGCATCTTCCATTCCGAGGAAATCGGCCAGCTTCTTCTCAAGCTGTTTATGGCTGTCCTGCGTACCGCAGATAAAG
>DKMV01000254.1:0-207 GCA_002469605.1 Leclercia sp. UBA7405 | reverse complement strand
TCCTGCGTACCGCAGATAAAGCGCACGGAGGCCATACCAAAGCCGTGGGAGTCCATGCCGTTTTTGGCTGCGGCAATGAGATCCGGGTGATTCGCCAGCCCCAGGTAGTTGTTCGCACAGAAGTTGATCACATGGCTGCCGTCCGCAACGGTGATATCCGCCTGCTGAGCAGAGGTGATGATTCGCTCTTCTTTAAACAACCCTTCC
>DKMV01000182.1:3029-5852 GCA_002469605.1 Leclercia sp. UBA7405 | reverse complement strand
GGCGACGATCAGCACGTTGTTCTCAACGTCTTTATCGACCACGTACCACGGATCTTCGCTGCCCTCTTTGGTGCCGCCGATCCCAAGGCCCTTGCGCTGGCCGAGCGTGTGGTACATCAGCCCCTGGTGTTGGCCAATCTCTTCGCCGTCCACGGTAACGATTTTGCCTGGCTGCGCCGGCAGATAACGACCGAGGAACTCGCGGAATTTACGCTCGCCGATAAAGCAGATACCGGTGGAGTCTTTTTTCTTCGCGGTGACCAGGTCCAGCTCTTCGGCGATTTTACGTACTTCCGGTTTTTCCAGCTCGCCTACCGGGAACAGGCTCTGGGCAATCTGTTCATGGCCGAGGGTATAGAGGAAGTAGCTCTGGTCTTTGTTGCCATCGAGGCCGCGCAGCAGCTGGCTTTTGCCGTTGACATCCGCACGGCGCACGTAGTGGCCGGTGGCGATGTAATCGGCACCCAGGTCTTCGGCGGCGAATTCGAGGAAGGCTTTGAATTTGATCTCTTTGTTGCAGAGGATATCCGGGTTCGGCGTGCGACCCGCTTTATACTCCTCGAGGAAATGCTCGAAGACGTTATCCCAGTACTCTGCGGCAAAGTTGACGGTGTGCAGTTCAATGCCGAGCTTGTCGCACACGGCCTGGGCATCAGCGAGATCCGCCGCGGCGGTGCAGTATTCTTCGCCATCGTCTTCTTCCCAGTTCTTCATGAACAGGCCTTCTACCTTATAACCCTGTTGCAGCAACAGCCAGGCAGAAACGGAGGAGTCGACGCCGCCGGACATGCCGACGATCACTTTTTTTTGGCTTTCAGACATTGGAATACTCACGACATTGAACTTCAAGGCGGCGTATTCTATCACGCGCCCCCTGCAATGGCACCCTCTGTAAACGGCCAGTTAAATTCGCCAATGGTCTCCAGCGGCAGGCGATTGCCGGAAAGATAACTGCGGATACTCTCGGCAACCAGCGGGGAGCGCAGGTTTGTCGCATTGAGGATCTCCTCCGCCGTCACCCACAGACAGCGCTCGATATCGCTGTCGTGCGGCTCGGTGGCGCACGTTTCGTTAAGCTCAATGACGAACAGGAAACGCAGAAAAGGGGTTTTATCCGGGGCGATCCAGTGATGCATGCGGATAAAGTGCTGCGGCTCGGCGTGGATGCCCGTCTCCTCCCAGAGCTCACGGCGGGCGGCCTGCACCAGGGTCTCATCCGCTTCGAGATGGCCGGCAGGCTGGTTCCAGGTGACTTTGCCGTTAACTTTCTCTTCAACGACCAGAAATTTGCCCTGCGCGTGCACGACGGTGGCTACCGTCACATGGGGTTTAAACATGCTGCTCTCCTTTGTCTGCGACGTCGCGCCATTCGCCATTGGCAAGGTTATCCAGAGTGTAACTGCCCATGGCGTAACGGATCAGGCGTAGCGTGGGAAACCCAACGTGCGCCGTCATACGTCTGACCTGGCGGTTACGCCCCTCATACAGGGTGATTTTGAGCCAGGCCGTGGGAATAGATTTGCGCTCGCGCACCGGGGGCGTGCGCGGCCAGAGCCAGTCGGGCTCGTCCACGCGCTCGATACCAGCCGGCAGGGTGGGGCCGTCGTTGAGCGTCACGCCGGTGCGCAGCGCCGCCAGCGCCTCTTCGGTGGGCTCTCCCTCTACCTGCACATAGTAGATTTTGCCGGTACGTTTGCCCGGCTGGGTCAGGCGCGCCTGCAGTGCACCGTCGTTGGTTAATACCAGCAGCCCTTCGCTGTCGCGATCCAGGCGCCCCGCGGCATAGACGCCAGGCACGGGGATAAAATCTTTCAGCGTGCTGCGCCCGGCTTCATCGGTAAACTGCGGCAATACATCGTAGGGTTTATTAAACAAAATCACCCGTTTAGGCTGGTTTGTTTTCGGTTTTCTGGTGGCTTGTTGTGAGCTGAATCGCTCAACCCGGTGATTTCTAAAAGAAGTTTTCTTCATGGTATTTTCAGACATTATCAATTGCCGCATTATAGCCTAATAACGAAGACCTTTCATGGCACCAGACATTCAGGTACTATCGGTAGGCTCATTACAATTTATTAACATAAGATCAGTAACAACCAGAAGCGCTCGAAGGAGAGGTTAATGGAAAGCAAAGTAGTTGTTCCGGCGGAAGGTAAAAAGATCACCCTGCAAGATGGCAAGCTGAATGTTCCACACAACCCGATTATCCCATTCATCGAAGGTGATGGTATCGGCGTAGATGTGACTCCGGCGATGCTGAAAGTGGTGGATGCCGCTGTTGAGAAAGCCTACAAAGGCGAGCGTAAAATTTCCTGGATGGAAATTTATACCGGTGAAAAATCTACCCACGTTTACGGCCAGGACGTCTGGCTGCCTGCTGAAACCCTCGATCTGATCCGTGACTACCGTGTTGCCATCAAAGGCCCACTGACGACTCCGGTTGGCGGCGGTATCCGTTCCCTGAACGTTGCGCTGCGCCAGGAGCTGGATCTCTATGTTTGCCTGCGTCCGGTGCGCTACTACCAGGGCACCCCAAGCCCGGTTAAGCATCCGGAGCTGACCGATATGGTTATCTTCCGTGAGAACTCAGAAGATATCTATGCCGGTATCGAGTGGAAAGCGGACTCCGCTGACGCTGAAAAAGTGATTAAATTCCTGCGTGATGAGATGGGCGTGAAGAAAATTCGCTTCCCGGAACATTGCGGCATCGGCATCAAGCCGTGCTCTGAAGAGGGTACCAAGCGTCTGGTGCGTGCGGCGATCGAATATGCGATCACCAACGACCGTGACTCTGTGACCCTGGTTCACAAAGGCAACATCATGAAG
>DKMV01000182.1:1559-2845 GCA_002469605.1 Leclercia sp. UBA7405 | reverse complement strand
CATGAAGTTCACCGAAGGCGCCTTCAAAGACTGGGGTTACCAGCTGGCGGCGGAAGAGTTCGGCGGTGAGCTGATTGACGGCGGCCCGTGGCAGAAGATCAAGAACCCGAACACCGGCAAAGAGATCATCATTAAAGATGTGATCGCCGACGCCTTCCTGCAGCAGATCCTGCTGCGTCCGGCAGAATACGACGTGATCGCCTGTATGAACCTGAACGGTGACTACATCTCCGACGCCCTGGCGGCGCAGGTTGGCGGCATCGGTATCGCACCGGGCGCCAACATCGGCGATGAGTGCGCGCTGTTCGAAGCGACCCACGGTACCGCACCTAAGTACGCAGGCCAGGACAAAGTAAACCCGGGCTCAATCATCCTCTCTGCTGAGATGATGCTGCGCCATATGGAGTGGTTCGAAGCCGCAGACCTGATCGTTAAAGGTATGGAAGGCGCGATCAATAACAAGACCGTGACCTACGATTTCGAACGTCTGATGGAAGGCGCTAAGCTGCTGAAATGTTCAGAGTTTGGTGATGCGATCATCGAAAATATGTAATCCAGTTTCTGGGTTATAAGAAAACGGGAGCCAAATGGCTCCCGTTTTTATTATTCGTGTTTGTCGAATTATTAAGATTTTATCCTGATAGCTGCCATTTTTTATTCTTCAGCGTAAATTCAGAACCTCACGCTTTTAATCGCCAGAGTTATCGATTAGCTATAATTAATAGTAACGCATTGTGATGGTTTCAGCTAAAACAGGAGCTTCCAGTGATTAACGATAGTTATTTGCAGCGCCTGGCCGCCGGCGATAATAGCGACCTCACGGCAGAACTGGCGCAGGCGCTGCTGGCCACTCGCCACGAGATAGCCGCCCTGAAACAGCAGCTGGAGGCGAGGGTAAAACTCCCCTACACCAGCGCCAGCCCGGCGTGTGATATTGAGGCGGGTTATGCCGCCGGCGTTCAGGACAGTAAAGAGGCGATACGGCGTGCCGGATTTATGGTTGAGGGCGACGAGTAGAGGAAATAATAAGTAAAGCCCGGCGGGGACCGGGCTTGCTCACTTAAAACCAGCTAAATTTCATGGCCAGCAAATAGAAGAGCGTGCTGGCAGAGATAAGATTAATTGCAATAACGAATTTGCTTGAAACATTCATAATATATATTCTTTGCCGCTGTGTTGAATAACCGCAAATAATCGTAATAGTAAACTGTCCATCGATCAACGTCGTGACGTATAAAAAAAAAGCCCACACGGGGTGGGCAATAAAATACTGGAAGCAATGTGAG
>DKMV01000182.1:975-1390 GCA_002469605.1 Leclercia sp. UBA7405 | reverse complement strand
TGTCGTACTGAATACCTGAGCGTTTTGCTCAACTATTCAGTGTTGAGAAAGATAATCCTTCTCATTAAAACTTGCAACCCCAACCTTTGTGCGGAATGGCTTATGCGCAGAATCCTAATTTTGCCTCGTGATGCCAGTCACAATTTGCTTTCTCAAATCCTGTGCTATCCTTTCTGTGTACTTGATTTAACGACAAAAACCATATGGAGAGGAATGCTATGGGAATTTTATCCTGGATTATCTTTGGGCTTATCGCGGGTATTCTGGCTAAGTGGATCATGCCGGGCAGGGATGGGGGCGGTTTTATCGTCACCATTATTCTGGGTATCATCGGTGCCGTTGTCGGCGGTTGGATCAGTACGCTGTTCGGCTTCGGCAGAGTGGACGGCTTCAATTTCGGCAGCTTTGTGGTGGC
>DKMV01000182.1:0-794 GCA_002469605.1 Leclercia sp. UBA7405 | reverse complement strand
GCTGTTTATCTACCGTAAAGTCAGAAGCTAAAAACATAAACAGACCGCCCACGGGCGGTCTGTTTATTTCGCATTACCACCAGCCAAGCTGGCTGCCTGCAACGGCGACAACCGCCACAATCAACATAATAATCGTCGTTTTTCTCACTTATCCCCCAGGCGCGGCGTAGCCGCCAACAAAAAACCACGTCAGAAAAATGACCGCCGTTATAAAGATAACGACCGGAAACAGAATACCGATCCTCATATTATTTCCTGTCCTTATACATTAAACCCGGTGAGTGTACGGGGTTAATCCACATTGAGAAAGACCGTTTTGCGTCTGGCTTTTTTCTCTTTGTACATGGCCGCATCGGCAGCCTGCAGGGCGCTTTCGGCATCCGTCTGCTGCGGATCCACTTCAATCACCCCAAGGCTGGCACCCGGGTAGATAAGGTGCACATTCCCCAGCCAGTATTCACCGGCGATGCGTGCCCCAATTTGCGTTTTCAGAAGCGCAAGGCTGTTCTCTTCTTGCGTGTCCGGGTGCTGGCTCAGGCTGGCGACCAGAAACTCATCTCCCCCTAGCCTGCCAACAATATCATCTTCGTGCCGTCCGTCGTTGAGGCGCTTGCCCACCTCCACCAGAAAGCGATCCCCGGTTTCATGCCCGTAGCGGTCATTGATCAGCTTAAAATCATCCAGGTCGATATAGGCGATAATCGCATTGCGCTGCAGATGGTGCGCCAGCGAGAAGAGGGTGGTGAGATTATCGAAAATCGCCCGGCGATTAGGCAGTCCCGTCAGGGCGTCGG
>DKMV01000251.1:390-7981 GCA_002469605.1 Leclercia sp. UBA7405 | reverse complement strand
TTTGATTAGCTTAGCGTAATAGAAGCCATCGCCTTCTTCAGCCCCCGGCAAATTTTGCTTGCCCGGGCGTTCCGGTGTCCCGGTTACATCCAGACGGGCATTTGGGGTGCGTTTCAGGAATGCGGCAATCTGCTGCGAATTCTCTTCAGGCAGCACGGAGCATGTCGCATATACCAGCGTACCGCCGGTTTTCAGATGCGGCCAGATAGCATCGAGAATCTCGGATTGCAGCTGCGCCAGCTCCTGAATATCACGGTCGCGGCGTAACCATTTAATATCCGGATGGCGGCGGATCACACCGGTTGCTGAGCAAGGCGCATCCAGTAAGATACGGTCGAACTGCTCGTCACCACACCATGCTGCCGGCGTACGACCATCGCCCTGTTTAACCTCGGCCTTCAACTTCAGGCGCTTAAGGTTGTCGTAAACGCGCGAGAGGCGTTGCTCGTCAATGTCCACCGCCATAACGCTGGCCTGCGGCGCAACTTCCAGTATGTGGGTGGTTTTGCCGCCCGGCGCGGCACAAAGGTCAAGAATACGCTCGCCGTTTTGTGGCTCCAGCCAGGCCATACAGCCCTGCGCCGACGCGTCCTGTACCGTTACCCATCCTTCTTCAAAACCCGGGAGCATATGTACCGGTGCCGGTGCTGCCAGACGAACCGCATCCGGATAATCAGGATGCGGGAAGCCATTCATTTCTGCCTCTTTTAACAGCCCCAGCCACTCATCACGCGAATGATAAGTACGGTTAACACGCAGCCACATAGGCGGGCGCATATTATTGGCTGCAACAATAGCTTCCCACTGCTGCGGATACGCTTTTTGCAGGCGCTTCAGGAGCCAGTCAGGGTGCAGGAAACGCTTTTCGGTACCGGAAAATTCCGTCAGTAATTCATCCTGCTGACGCTGGAACTGGCGTAACACGCCGTTAATCAGCCCTTTCAATTGAGGACGTTTAACCGCGACCGCACCTTCTACCGTCTCTGCCAGCGCGGCGTGAGGAGGAATGCGGGTATAAAGCAGCTGATAAAAGCCCACCATAATCAGATAGTGGATGGTGCGTTGTTTGCCCGTCATCGGACGCGCCATCAGTTTACCAACCAGCCACTCCAGCTGTGACAGGGTACGCATCACGCCAAAACAGAGCTCCTGAAGCAGGGCTTTGTCTTTGTCGGACACTTTTTGCTGTAGAGGAGGCAGAACATTGCTCAGCGACTGCCCTTGCTCCACCACTTGTTCAATGGCCTGGGCCGCCAGGCTGCGTAAATTTTGTTTTTTCATAAGTACAAAAATAAAAATGCCCGGCGACACCGGGCTGAAATGAGGATGCGATCAGGCGAGACGGTTGCCCGGGATAAACCACTCACGGCGGGAGTTAAGAAGATCCTGCGCGCTCATGGGTTTTTTACCTGCTGGTTGTAGCGATTCCAGATTGAGGATCCCTTCAACTGTCGCGACCTGAATACCATGCTTACTGGCCGTTATAATGGTGCCGGGCTCTGCAGCGGCGTTTTCTGCAATGACCGAGGCCTGCCAGATTTTAACGGGCTGCCCGTCGATCTCAAGCCAGCTCATCGGCCAGGGATTGAAGGCACGGATGCAGCGTTCCAGCTGAGCCGCGGACAACGACCAGTCGATACGCGCTTCTTCTTTGCTCAGTTTCTCGGCGTAGGTCACCAGGGCTTCGTCCTGCACTTGCGGATTGATGCTGTTCTCTTCGAGTTGCCTGAGAGTATCAATCAGACCTTTTGGCCCCAGCTCTGCCAGTTTGTCATACAGCGTCGCGCTGGTGTCCTGACTGGTGATAGGGCAGGAGAGCTTATACAGCATATCGCCCGTATCAAGACCCACATCCATCTGCATGATGGTGACACCCGTATCGGTATCGCCTGCCCATAATGCACGTTGTATCGGCGCCGCACCGCGCCAGCGCGGAAGCAGCGAGCCGTGAACGTTAATGCAGCCAAGACGCGGCATATCGAGTACGGCCTTCGGCAATATCAGCCCGTACGCTACCACAACCATTACGTCCGCATTTAACTCCGCAACGAGCTGTTGATTTTCGGCCGGGCGTAATGAGGCAGGCTGAAATACCGGTAAATTATGTGCTTCGGCCAGGACTTTAACCGGGCTGGGCATCAGTTTTTTACCCCGTCCCGCCGGGCGGTCGGGCTGAGTGAAGACGCCAACGACCTGATGACCAGAAGACAACAGCGCGTCCAGGTGACGCGCTGCAAAGTCAGGTGTGCCAGCGAATATGATACGTAGTGATGTAGACACGATATTCCTTGTAGCCGGGAACACATTAAGCGCGGGCGCGCAGGCGATCCAGTTTCTCTACCTTCTGACGAATGCGTTGCTGCTTCAGTGGCGACAGATAATCAATAAACAGTTTACCAACCAAATGATCCATCTCATGCTGAATACAGATTGCCAGCAGGCCATCCGCTTCCAGTTCGAAGGACTTACCGTCGCGATCGAGCGCGCGAATTTTTACTTTTTCCGCACGCGGAACCAGAGCACGCTGCTCGGGAATGGAGAGGCAACCCTCTTCAATGCCCGTCTCGCCGCTTTTTTCGAGCAATTCGGGGTTAATCAGTACCAGACGTTCCTCACGGCTTTCGGATACGTCGATGACGATAATGCGCTGGTGGATGTCCACCTGCGTTGCCGCAAGGCCAATGCCCTCTTCAGCGTACATGGTATCGAACATATCATCGATAATACGCTGGGTTTCTGCATTCACTTCTTTTACCGGCTCGGCGACTTTGCGAAGGCGCTCGTCCGGAATATGTAACACTTGCAAGACTGCCATATATTTCCAGAGTGGTGTTCAGGAGTTGATAAGATTATTAGCTCTATTCTAGACAAATCCCCCTCCGATTGACAGCATCACTGACCAATCGCAAAGATTGTAATGGCTGCATATGGCAGGGAAAAGGATGACATCCACAGAGATATGGCTACGCCTGATCGATATCGGTGAACTCTACGGCGAAAAAATGGTTTCCATCGCGCAGCAGCTGCAGCGAGAAGCGCATATAGACGCTGTTTTACTGCGCGGTTTAGGGTTAACCCCAAAGCAAAGTAATAAGTTTATGACCTGCTCACAGCAGGTGCTGGACCGTACTCTTGCCTGGCTTGATGAACCCGGTAACCAGCTTCTCTGTGCCGACAGCGCGCAGTATCCCGCTCAGCTTCGCGCTATTAACGACTATCCCGGCGCGCTGTTCGTTACAGGCGATCCTGAAGTTCTGGCCTCCGTGCAGCTTGCGGTCGTTGGCAGTCGTGCAAACAGCTGGTATGGGCAGCGGTGGGGTAAGATTTTCTGTGAAAAGCTTGCGCAGGCGGGGCTGACGATCACCAGCGGCCTGGCATGTGGAATTGACGGCATCGCCCATCGCGCAGCGCTAACGGCCAGAGGTAAAAGCGTGGCGGTGTTAGGAAACGGGTTATCCGATATTTATCCCCGCCGGCATGCTTCACTTGCGAAAGAGATCATCAGCAGCGGCGGGGCTGTCATCTCTGAATTCTCTCTCGCCACGCCCCCCTGGCCGGGAAATTTCCCCCGGCGTAATCGCATTATCAGCGGGCTAAGCAAAGGTGTGTTTGTGGTTGAGGCCCAGTTACGCAGCGGCTCGCTGGTTACCGCGAAGTATGCTCTGGAGCAAGGGCGTGAAGTCTTTGCGCTACCAGGGGCGGTAGGTAATCCGGGCTGTGAAGGCACGCACTGGCTAATAAAGCAGGGAGCCACGCCGGTTACCGCCGCGGAAGAGATTCTGGAAAATTTGCGATATGGGCTCACCTGGCTGCCGGACGAGAGCGAAAATAGACTTTATTCATTAGATCAGGAGGAGGTGGCATTGCCATTTCCTGAGCTCCTGGCTAACGTAGGAGATGAGGTAACACCTGTTGACGTTGTCGCTGAACGTGCCGGCCAACCTGTGCCAGTTACGGTAGCACAGCTACTCGAACTGGAGTTAGCAGGATGGATCGCAGCTGTACCCGGCGGCTATGTCCGATTAAGGAGGGCAAGCCATGTTCGACGTACTGATGTATTTGTTTGAGACTTACATCCATAACGAAGCTGAAACGCGCGTGGATCAGGATCGACTGACGCGGGATCTTACCGATGCAGGTTTTGAACGGGAAGATATTTACAACGCGTTGCTGTGGCTTGAAAAACTGGCTGATTATCAGGAAGGCCTCGCCGAGCCTATGCAGCTCGCTGCCGATCCGTTGTCGGTTCGTATTTATACGGCTGAAGAGTGTGAAAGGCTGGATGCCAGTTGCCGGGGATTCATCTTATTCCTGGAACAGATTCAGGTGCTAAACCTCGAAACACGAGAGATGGTGATAGAGCGTGTTATGGCGCTGGATACTGCAGAATTTGAACTGGAGGACCTCAAATGGGTGATCCTGATGGTTCTGTTTAATATTCCAGGCTGCGAAAACGCCTATCAGCAAATGGAAGAATTACTCTTTGAAGTGAATGAAGGTATGCTGCATTAATTCATCCTGCAGCACCAAGAGTTGTTATGGCCAAATCAGCACTTTTTACAGTGCGTAATAATGAGCCCTGCCCACAATGCGGGGCTCAACTAGTCATTCGATCCGGGAAACACGGCCCGTTTCTCGGCTGTTCACACTATCCAGAATGTGATTATGTCCGTCCCCTGAAAAGCCAGGCCGATGGACATATCGTCAAAATGCTGGAGGGGCAGTTATGTCCTGTGTGTAATAGCGAACTGGCGCTTCGGCAGGGTCGCTTCGGGATGTTTATCGGCTGCAGCCGCTATCCGGAGTGCAGTCATACTGAGCAAATCGACAAGCCGGACGAAACAACGGTTGCCTGTCCGCAGTGCGGCGTCGGGCATCTTATCCAGCGTCGTTCACGCTACGGGAAGACCTTTTATTCCTGCGATCGCTATCCTGAGTGTCAGTTTGTTATCAATTTCAAACCGGTAGCAGGGGCCTGCCCTGAGTGCCATTATCCGTTACTCATCGAAAAGAAAACGGCGCAAGGCGTTAAGCGCTTCTGCGCCAGTAAACAATGTGGAAAGCCGGTTCCGGCGGATCAAAACAGTGAAGAATAGCCTGCCATTAACGTCCATCGCTCATGCCGTGGACGTACTAAATAAAGAAGAAGTCATCGCTTATCCAACAGAAGCTGTCTTTGGCGTCGGATGCGACCCCGATAGCAAAATCGCGGTAACACGCCTGTTGGAGCTCAAACAAAGACCGGTAGAAAAAGGGCTGATTTTAATCGCCGCCAGCTACGAACAGCTTAAGCCTTACATTGACGATACCGGATTAACCCAGGCACAGCGCGATACCGTCTTTGCCGCCTGGCCCGGTCCGGTCACTTTTGTCTTCCCGGCGAAACCGTCCACGCCGCGCTGGTTAACGGGGCGTTTTGATTCACTTGCGGTTCGCGTAACGAACCATCCGCTGGTGGTTGAACTCTGTGAAGCCTTTGGCAAACCGCTGGTTTCAACCAGCGCCAACCTGACGGGATTGCCGCCTTGCCGTACCTCGCAGGAGGTGCTGGCGCAGTTCGGGGATGATTTCCCGGTGCTCATCGGCGACACCGGTGGGCGTACCAATCCTTCTGAAATCCGTGATGCTCTGACCGGCGAACGCTTTCGCCAGGGGTAATAAGATGGACACCTATGCCGTTTTTGGTAATCCGATAGCGCACAGTAAATCGCCCTTTATTCACCAGCAATTTGCGCAGCAGCTTGGGATTGAACATCCCTATGGCCGCGTGCTGGCTCCCGTCGATGATTTTATCGCTACGCTGAATCATTTTTTCGAGTCGGGTGGTAAAGGGGCAAACGTTACGGTTCCCTTTAAAGAAGAGGCTTTCGCGCGCGCAGATGAATTAACGGAACGGGCTGCACTCGCCGGCGCCGTGAACACGCTTAAGCGGCTGGAGGATGGCCGTCTGCTGGGCGATAACACGGACGGTATCGGCCTGTTGAGCGATCTCGAGCGGCTGTCGTTCATTAAGCCCGGCTTTCGCATTTTGCTGATTGGGGCAGGGGGGGCATCGCGTGGCGTATTGCTGCCACTCCTGTCGCTGGATTGTGCTGTTACCATCACTAACCGCACCTTTTCACGTGCTGACACGCTGGCGAAACTGTTCGAACACACCGGCAGCGTGAAGGCGGTGGCAATGAACAGCCTGGCCGGGCATGAATTCGATCTTATTATCAATGCGACCTCTAGCGGCATTGGCGGTGAAGTGCCAGCGATCCCTGCATCAGTAGTAAACGACCATGTGTACTGCTATGACATGTTCTATCAGAAAGGCAAAACGCCGTTTTTGAGTTGGAGTGAGGAACAGGGCGCGAGAAAGGTCGCTGATGGACTGGGGATGCTGGTGGGCCAGGCTGCCCATGCGGTACTGCTCTGGCATGGGGTGCTGCCCGCCGTCGAACCTGTAATTGAAAAGCTGGCCAGGGAATTACACGCGTGAATCAGGCCATTCAGTTTCCGGATCGTGAAGAGTGGGATGAAGAAAACCAGGCGGTCTGTTTCCCGGCGCTGGTTCACGGCATGCAGCTGAACTGTGCCATTAGTGGTGAGACGCTATTGCGCCGGTTCGGTGGAAAAGATCCGCTGGAGGCGTTCAACGCGAATCGCTGGGATCTTGAAGAAGAAGCCAGCGATCTGCTCCGCGACCAGCAGGAAGACAATCACGGTTGGGTCTGGTTATCCTGAGCCAGATAGTCATCTTTCCATTTAACGTAGTTATTCGCCGAGTACTTCAGACCTTCGATCTCCGCCTCTTTCAGCGGGCGGATCTGCTTCACCGGACTGCCTAAATAGAGAAAACCGCTTTCGAGCCGTTTATTCTGCGGTACCAGACTGCCGGCACCAATCATTACGTCATCTTCTACGATGACGCCATCCAGCAATATCGAGCCCATGCCGACCAGTACCCGGTTGCCGATGGTGCAGCCATGCAACATCACTTTATGGCCTACCGTTACCTCTTCGCCGACGATCAGGGGATTGCCGTCCGGGTTATAAGACGATCTATGGGTTACGTGCAGCACGCTGCCGTCCTGAATATTAGTACGGGCGCCTATTGAGACGTAATTGACATCCCCCCGGATCGCAACCAGCGGCCAGATACTGACATCGTCCGCCAGCCTGACGTCGCCGATCACCACGCTGCTGGGATCGATCATCACGCGGTTACCCGTTTTCGGAAAGAGATCTTTATAAGGACGTAATGCAGTAGACATACTTACCTCGTTTGCAGGGGGTTATATAAAGACTTTGGGCGGATTATCAGACGCGATCAAGGTTTAAATGCGTTATTAATTGAGCAGATTGGGCGGGATTTCAGCGAATAGAATGAAAAAAAAGCAGTCAGTAAAAAAGATCTAAAAAACGCTTGTGCTAAAAATTGGGATCCCTATAATGCGCCTCCATCGACACGGCGGATGTGAATCACTTCACACAAACAGCCGGTTCGGTTGAAGAGAAAAAATCCTGAAATTCAGGGTTGACTCTGAAAGAGGAAAGCGTAATATACGCCACCTCGCAACGGTGAGCTGAAAGCCGCGTTGCACTGCTC
>DKMV01000251.1:0-131 GCA_002469605.1 Leclercia sp. UBA7405 | reverse complement strand
AGACAATCTGTGTGGGCACTCAAAGTGACATGGATTCTTAATGTCCTCGGACAATAAATGAATACCAAGTCTCTGAGTGAACACGTAATTCATTACGAAGTTTAATTCACGAGCATCAAACTTAAATTGAA
>DKMV01000066.1 GCA_002469605.1 Leclercia sp. UBA7405 | reverse complement strand
GACTTCGAACAGACCATGAAGCTGATCGCCGACGTCAACTTCGACATGAGCTTCAGCTTTATCTACTCTGCGCGTCCCGGTACGCCTGCGGCTGACCTGCCAGACGACGTGCCGGAAGAGGAGAAAAAGCAGCGCCTTTATATTCTGCAGGATCGTATCCAGCAGCAGGCGATGGCGATCAGCCGCCGTATGGTGGGTACCGTTCAGCGTATTCTGATTGAGGGTACATCACGTAAAAATGTGATGGAACTGACCGGCCGTACTGAAAATAACCGCGTGGTAAACTTTGAAGGCTCGGTGAACATGATTGGCAAATTTGTCGATGTTGAAATCGTTGATGTCTATGCCAACTCGCTGCGCGGCGTGGTCGTACGCACTGAAGATCGCATGGGACTGCGCGTGGCGCAGAGTCCGGCGGCCGTCATTGCCCGTACCCGCAAAGAGGATGAAACCGGCGTCGGCCTGTATCAACCCTGACAGTTAATCACTGTGCGGCAGCACGCAGCGTGCTGCCGCCTGTTTCATCCGCCACCCCTTGCATTCTGCAGCGGTCGCCCAAATATCTTTCCCTGCGCTTGCGTCCTGGTGCTGTCCCATAAATAATTTTGTCATACGCTTATGACGCGCACGCGCGGCATCCATACACCTTTTCAACTGGCCCTGTGTGACCCAAAGGATTCAATTGAATATCGAAACTCGTGAAATCACCCTTGAACCGGCTGATAACCGCCGACTGATGAGCCTGTGCGGTCCGTTTGACGACAACGTGAAGCAGCTTGAGCGTCGTCTGGGCATTGAGATCAACCGTCGCGACAATAACTTTAAGCTGGTTGGCCGCGCGCTCTGCGTTAACGCCGCTGAAGATATTCTGCGCACGCTCTATGTCGATACCGCGCCGGTACGCGGCACCATCCCGGATATCGAGCCAGAACAAATTCATCTGGCGATCAAAGAGAGCCGCGTGCTGGAGCAGACCGCCGATAGCGTGCCGGACTACGGCAAAGCCGTACATATCCAGACCAAGCGCGGCGTAATCAAGCCGCGCACGCCGAACCAGGCGCAGTACATCGCCAATATTCTGGACCACGACATCACCTTCGGCGTAGGCCCTGCGGGTACGGGTAAAACCTACCTTGCCGTTGCCGCCGCCGTTGACGCGCTGGAGCGCCAGGAGATCCGCCGTATTCTGCTCACCCGTCCTGCGGTAGAGGCGGGCGAGAAGCTCGGCTTCCTGCCCGGCGATCTGAGCCAGAAGGTAGACCCTTACCTGCGCCCACTGTATGACGCGCTCTTTGAGATGCTCGGGTTTGAAAAGGTCGAGAAGCTGATTGAACGCAACGTTATCGAGGTCGCCCCGCTGGCCTATATGCGCGGTCGTACCCTGAACGATGCCTTTATCATTCTGGATGAGAGCCAGAACACCACCATCGAACAGATGAAGATGTTCCTGACCCGTATCGGCTTTAACTCGAAAGCGGTGATCACCGGCGATATTACCCAGATCGACCTGCCGCGCAGCACCAAGTCGGGCCTGCGCCACGCCATTGAGGTGCTGGCAGAGGTTGATGAAATCAGCTTTAACTTCTTCCAGAGCGAAGACGTGGTGCGTCACCCGGTGGTTGCCCGCATCGTTAACGCCTATGAAGCCTGGGAAGAGACGGAACAGAAACGTAAAGCAGAACAGGCCGCGGAACGCAAACGCGAAGCCCAGGAGCATGAGCAAAAATGAGTCAGGTGATCCTCGATTTACAGCTGGCCTGTGAAGATAACGCCGGTTTACCGGAAGAGAGCCAGTTCCAGACGTGGCTGAACGCGGTGATCCCGCAGTTTCAGGAAGAGTCAGAAGTAACGATACGTCTGGTGGATGAGGCCGAAAGCCACGAGCTTAACCTGACCTATCGTGGGAAAGATAAGCCGACTAACGTGCTCTCTTTCCCGTTCGAAGCCCCGCCGGGTATTGAGCTGCCGCTGCTGGGCGACCTGATCATCTGCCGTCAGGTGGTTGAGCAGGAAGCCCAGGAGCAGCAAAAACCGCTTGAAGCACACTGGGCGCACATGGTGGTACACGGCAGCCTGCACCTGCTGGGTTATGACCATATCGAAGATGAAGAGGCTGAAGAGATGGAGTCCCTCGAGACAGAGATAATGCTTGCTCTGGGCTATGAGGATCCGTACATTGCCGAGAAAGAGTAGTCTGTACGGCGGCCTGCCGCCGTATCGACAATATGTGCCGTCGCGTCTGACGCCTGTCCGCAGCGGCAAACCTTAAATCAACAAGAGAACCCTTAACAAACGCCATGAGCGACGACAATTCACACAGTAGCGACACGACAAACAGTAAAAAGGGATTCTTCTCCCTTATTCTGAGCCAGCTGTTCCACGGCGAACCTAAAAACCGTGATGAACTTCTGGAGCTGATCCGTGATTCCGGGCAGAACGACCTTATCGACGAAGATACGCGCGAAATGCTCGAAGGGGTAATGGACATCGCCGACCAGCGCGTCCGCGATATCATGATCCCCCGCTCGCAGATGATCACCCTGAAACG
>DKMV01000356.1:8012-8239 GCA_002469605.1 Leclercia sp. UBA7405 | reverse complement strand
TGTTGGTATCCCCGGTTTTACGCACGGTGACGCCCTGGTTTTGCACCGCCTGCGGCAGTTTGCGCATCGCCGACTGGAGCTGGTTCTGCACCTGCTGCACGGCTTCATCGGGATCGGTGCCGGCGGTAAAGCTCAGGGTCACGGACGCCTGGCCGGTGGCGCTACTCTGAGAGGACATGTACATCAGATTATCGAGGCCGGTCATATTCTGCTCGATCACCTGGGTG
>DKMV01000356.1:378-7857 GCA_002469605.1 Leclercia sp. UBA7405 | reverse complement strand
TTCTGCTCGATCACCTGGGTGACGGTGTTCTCCAGCGTCTGCGCCGAGGCGCCAGGGTAGTTGGCGGTAATGCGCACGTTAGGCGGTGCCAGTTCGGGATATTGCTCAACGGGAAGCGAAAAAATAGCAAGGGTGCCCGTCAGACACAAAAGGATTGCCAGCACCCAGGCAAAAATGGGGCGATCGATGAAAAAATTCGCCATTGAACCAGAACCTCGTTTTGCTGCGTATTGTTGTTTTACATTGCCCGCATCACTCTAGCGGTAAGGCGCATGTCAAACGTGGAGAAAAAAAGGAGATAGTGTAAATTATCATGCCTCTTTCCTGCGCCCGACCTTTCTTACAGGTGCTGAGTATTATCCATGCTTCTGGCATACAGGTGACGGGTGTTGTTAATTTACCGTTATTTACCCACGCTTTGGCCGTTAACCGCCGGGCGACAAACAGGACGTCACGGCGTAGTATAACGCCCGGATAACGCACCAGGGAGCCCGCATGAGCCTCAAAATTGACCTGATTAAAGACCAGCTTCTTTCTGATAATTACTTTGTGCTGCGCAACATGACCTACGATCTGACGCGGGACAACGGCGAGGTGGTGCGCCACAAACGCGAGGTCTACGATCGCGGCAACGGCGCTACCGTCCTGCTCTATAACCGGGATAAAAAAACGGTGGTGTTGATCCGCCAGTTCCGGGTCGCCACCTGGGTTAACGGCAACCAGGATGGTCTGCTGATCGAAGCCTGCGCCGGGCTGCTGGACGACGATGAACCCGAAGTGTGCGTACGTAAAGAGGCAATAGAGGAGACCGGCTTCGCGGTCAGCGAGGTGCGTAAAGTCTTTGAGCTCTATATGTCGCCGGGCGGGGTAACGGAGCTGATCCACTTCTTTATTGCCGAATACAGCGATGACCACCGCGCCAGCGCGGGCGGCGGCGTGGAAGATGAAGAGATCGAGGTACTGGAACTGCCCTTCAACCAGGCGCTGGAGATGGTTAAACGCGGAGAAATCCGCGACGGCAAGACGGTGATATTGCTGCAATATATGCTCACGTCTGGACTAATGGCTTGATCTTTATGATGTTAATAAGTTGCATTTTAAATAAATCTATCCGAATAATCTGATTGAGCCCCCCCGGTTTGCACAGGAAGATACCGCCAGTTTTAAATGTCTTGCTTCCGGGATCCTGTTATTCATGCGTCACAGCCTTATTTTTATCGTTTTGCTCAGTATGCTGCCCGCCTTTATTGCGCAGGCGGCACCTGCGCAGCGGGCGTTTTCTGACTGGCAGGTTACCTGCAACAACCAGAATTTTTGCATTGCGCGCAACGTCAACGAGCATAACGGGTTAGTGATGACTCTAAGCCGCAGCGCCGGGGCCAAAACCGACGCGGTGCTGCGTATCGATCTCGGTGGTCTCGCGAACCCCTCAGCCGGTGAGCCAGCCATTGCCCCGCGCCTGCTGCTCGACGGCGAGCCCCTGAAGCTGGGGCCGCAGCACTGGCAGATCTCCCCCTGGCGTCTGCTTACGGACGATACCGCCACCATTACCGCCGCCCTGGCCGTCATCCAGGATAAACATGAAATCATTCTCGCCGGAAGCAAGGATGTTATCTCTCTCGACGGCCTGAAGGCCGCGCTGCTGTTTATTGACAGCCAGCAAAAGCGCGTAGGCAGCGAAACCGCCTGGATCAAAAAAGGGGGCGAGCCACCGCTGACCGTGCCGCCCGCCCCGGCCCTGAAAGGGGTTGCGGTGGTTAACCCTACGCCGACGCCGCTTAGCCGGGAAGAGCGCAGCGATCTGATTGATTACGGTACCTGGCGGATGAACAACAGCCAATGCTCCCTCGATCCGGCGCGGCGGGAGGTGCGGGTTACGGCGCTGACCGACGACAAAGCCTTACTGATGATTAGCTGCGAGGCGGGGGCTTACAATACCGTGGATCTGGCGTGGCTGGTATCGCGGAAAAAACCCTTCGCCGCGCGGGCGGTCCGCCTGCGCCTGCCGTTTGTTCCCGCCAGCGAGAGCAGCGATATGGAGCTGATGAACACCGGCTTCGATGAGAAAACCCGCGAACTGACCACCCTGGCGCTGGGGCGCGGGCTCGGCGATTGCGGGATCCAGACGCGCTGGCGTTTTGACGGCCAGCGTTTTCGTCTGGTGCGGTATGCCGAAGAGCCGAGCTGCGATAACTGGCATGGGCCAGACGCCTGGCCGACGCTGTGGATCACCCGCTAATAAAAAACGGTAACCCAAAGGTTACCGTTTTTACTCTGCGCCCCCTCGCACTAAAAGAGAGGGCTGCCGGGCAAGTCCCTACAGCAGGGCCTGCGCTTTCTCTACCACGTTTTCGACCGTAAAGCCAAAGTACGGGAAGAGCTTATCCGCAGGGGCAGACTCGCCGTAGCCGGTCATGCCAACAATCGCCCCTTTCAGGCCGACATATTTGTACCAGTAGTCGGCAATACCGGCCTCCACCGCGACGCGGGCGGTCACGTCCGACGGCAGTACCGATTCACGATACGCCTCATCCTGGGCATCGAAGATATCGGTGGACGGGAGCGACACCACCCGCACCGCATGACCTTCCGCCGTCAGTTTTTCTGCCGCCTTAACGGTGATCTCCACCTCTGAACCGGTAGCAATCAGGATCAGGTCCGGCTTGCCGCCGCTGTCTTTCAGAATGTAGCCGCCGCGGGCGATGGCTTTCACCTGATCCGGGGTACGTTCGATCTGGGCCAGGTTCTGGCGGGAGAGGATCAGCGCCGTCGGGCCATGGTGGCGCTCAATCGCCAGCTTCCAGCCCACCGCCGCTTCGACCTGGTCACACGGGCGCCAGGTGCTGAAATTCGGCGTCAGGCGCAGGCTTGCAAGCTGTTCCACCGCCTGGTGGGTCGGACCATCTTCCCCAAGGCCGATGGAGTCGTGGGTATAGACCATGATCTGCCGGGCCTTCATCAGGGCCGCCATACGCGCCGCGTTACGCGCATATTCAACAAACATCAGGAAGGTGGCGGTATAGGGCACAAAGCCGCCGTGGTGGGCGATACCGTTGGCGATGGCCGTCATGCCGAACTCGCGCACGCCGTAGTGGATATAGTTCCCGGCCAGATCTTCTTTCAGGGATTTGGAGCCCGACCAGATGGTGAGGTTGCTGGGCGCCAGTTCCGCCGAGCCGCCGAGCAGCTCCGGCAGAATCGGCCCAATGGCATTAAGGGTGTTTTGCGACGCCTTACGGGTGGCAATTTTAGCCGGATTGGCCTGCAGGTCAGCGATCAGCGCCTGGGTTTTCTCTTCCCAATCCTCCGGCAGTCCACCGCCCATGCGGCGAGAAAACTCGGCGGCCAGCTCTGGATGGGCTTTCTCGTAGGCGGCAAACTTCTCTTTCCACATCGCCTGAGCCTGTTCGCCTTTTTCACGGGCATCCCAGGCCTTGTAGATCTCTTTTGGGATCTCAAACGGCGGATATTTCCAGCCCAGCTTCTGGCGGGTCAGCGCCACCTCTTCTTCGCCCAGCGCGGCGCCGTGCGACTCCTCTTTGCCGGCTTTGTTTGGCGAGCCAAAGCCGATCACCGTGCGGCAGATAATCAGCGACGGTTTATCCTTCACGCTTTGCGCTTCCAGAATGGCGGCTTTCAGCGCCTCAGGATCGTGACCATCGATCTCATGCACCACGTGCCAGTGGTAGGCCTCGAAGCGTTTTGCCGTATCGTCGGTAAACCAGCCTTCGGTTTCCCCGTCGATGGAGATACCGTTGTGATCGTAGAAGCCGATCAGCTTGCCGAGGCCAAGGGTGCCTGCCAGAGAGCAGACTTCGTGGGAGATCCCCTCCATCAGGCAGCCGTCGCCCATAAAGACGTAGGTGAAGTGATCGACGATATCGTGGCCCGGCTGGTTAAACTGCGCCGCCAGGGTGCGCTCGGCGATCGCCAGGCCCACGGCATTAGCCAGCCCCTGGCCCAGCGGCCCGGTGGTGGTCTCGACGCCTGGCGTGTAGCCAATTTCCGGGTGTCCCGGCGTTTTTGAGTGCAGCTGGCGGAAATTTTTCAGCTCCTCGAGCGGCAGGTCATAGCCGGAGAGGTGCAGCAGGCTATAGAGCAGCATCGAGGCGTGGCCGTTGGAGAGAATAAAACGGTCGCGGTCGTACCACGTCGGATCGTTCGGATTGTGCTTCAGGAAATCATTCCACAGCACTTCAGCGATATCGGCCATGCCCATCGGTGCGCCCGGGTGGCCGGAATTGGCTTTTTGCACAGCATCCATACTGAGGGCGCGGATGGCATTGGCGAGCTCTTTACGGGACATAGTTCACTCCATGGCAGGTTTAAAGTTTGGCGGCGAGCAGATCTTCAAGTTTGCGCTGGTCAACGGCGAAGAGGCGAATGCCGTCCGCCAGTTTATCCACCGCCATCGCGTCCTGATTATGTTCCCAACGGAACTCGGCTTCGGTCATCGGCTTCGGTTTAGGCAGCACGGTAGAGGACGGGATCAGCTTGCGAACCACGGTACCCTCTTCGTCTTGCAATTTTTTCAGCAGGTCCGGGGAGATGGTCAGACGGTCGCAGCCCGTCAGGGCGAGGATCTGCTCGGTACGGCGGAAGCTGGCCCCCATCACGATGGTTTCGTAGCGGTGCTGCTTATAGTAATCGTAGATATTGCGTACGGACTTCACGCCCGGGTCCTGGTCCACTACGTAGGGATCCATCGGCTGTTTAGCCTGATACCAGTCGTAGATACGGCCGACAAAAGGCGACACCAGGAAGACCCCAGCCTCGGCGCAGGCACGTGCCTGGGCGAAGGAGAAGAGCAGGGTCAGGTTACAGTTGATACCCTCTTTTTCCAGCGCTTCCGCGGCGCGGATCCCCTCCCAGGTGGAGGCGAGCTTGATCAGAATGCGTGACTTATCAATGCCCTGATCCTGGTAAAGTTCAACCAGTCGGTGCGCCTTGGCGATGCTCTTTTCGGTATCAAAGGAGAGACGGGCATCCACCTCTGTTGATACGCGCCCCGGGATACTTTTCAGAATTTCTGCACCGATATTTACCGCCAGCTTGTCGCTGGCCTCGGCCACCTGCTGCTCCTGGGTTTTACCGCGCTGCTTGCCGTAGGCAATGGCGTCGTCGACCAGATGGCTAAAGTGGTTCAGGCTTGCCGCCTTCAGCAGCAGCGAGGGGTTGGTGGTCGCATCTTCCGGCTGATAGCTACGGATTGACTCAATATCGCCGCTGTCGGCAACCACGGTAGTAAATTGTTTGATGCCGTCTAGTTGGTTCATAAATACTCCTTGGAAATAAACGTGTTAGACGAGTGCGTTAGATCACACTTCTGGGGAATTCATGATGTGCTTAACAAAAAAGCATAGCAGACAGCGAGGGTCTTGCTTTGGCGGGTGTGTTACGCGATTGTTATAAATTGATAACAATTTTTGTCGTTTTGATGGCCAGAGTTTGGCAGCCTTCAAAGTTTGAACCGCCAGAGGCGGCGATACTAAGCGGCACTTCAGGGTGTATATCAGGAACGAAAACAGAACACCCATTTTGAACGATACGTGAAAGGAAAGCTAAGATGGACGATCAGTTAAGACAGAGTGCTCTCGATTTTCATGAATTTCCGGTTCCGGGTAAAATCCAGGTTTCCCCTACCAAACCCCTCGCCACCCAGCGCGATCTGGCGCTGGCCTACTCGCCGGGCGTTGCTGCCCCCTGTCTCGAAATCGAAAAAGATCCGCTGGCGGCTTACAAATACACCGCGCGCGGCAATCTGGTGGCGGTTATTTCTAACGGCACCGCGGTGCTGGGGCTGGGCAATATCGGCGCGCTGGCCGGTAAGCCGGTGATGGAAGGGAAGGGGGTACTCTTTAAGAAATTTGCCGGTATCGATGTGTTCGATATCGAAGTGGACGAACTCGATCCGGATAAATTTATTAACGTGGTGGCCGCGCTGGAGCCCACCTTTGGCGGCATCAACCTCGAAGATATTAAAGCGCCAGAGTGTTTCTACATCGAGCAGAAGCTGCGCGAGCGGATGAATATTCCGGTCTTCCACGACGATCAGCACGGTACCGCCATTATCAGCACCGCCGCTATTCTCAACGGTCTGCGGGTGGTGGAAAAAAACATCTCTGACGTGCGGATGGTGGTTTCCGGCGCGGGTGCGGCGGCTATCGCCTGTATGAACCTGCTGGTGGCGCTCGGCATGCAGAAGCACAACATTGTGGTCTGCGACTCCAAAGGCGTTATCTATAAAGATCGCGAACCGAACATGGCCGAAACCAAAGCCGCCTATGCGGTGGTGGATGACGGCAAGCGCACCCTGGATGACGTGATTGCAGGGGCGGATATCTTCCTCGGCTGCTCTGGCCCGAAAGTGTTAACCCAGGAGATGGTGAAGAAGATGGCCCGCGCGCCGATGATCCTGGCGCTGGCGAACCCGGAGCCAGAGATCCTGCCGCCGCTGGCCAAAGAGGTGCGCGCCGACGCCATTATCTGTACCGGCCGCTCCGACTATCCGAACCAGGTGAACAACGTCCTCTGCTTCCCGTTCATCTTCCGCGGCGCGCTGGACGTAGGCGCCACCGCCATTAACGAAGAGATGAAGCTGGCGGCGGTGCACGCTATCGCTGAGCTGGCCCATGCGGAGCAGAGCGAAGTGGTCGCCTCCGCCTATGGCGATCAGGATCTGAGCTTTGGCCCGGACTACATCATTCCTAAGCCCTTTGACCCGCGCCTGATCGTTAAGATCGCGCCGGCGGTGGCAAAGGCGGCGATGGAGTCAGGCGTGGCGACGCGGCCGATTGAAGATTTTGACGCCTACGTCGATAAGCTGACCGAGTTTGTCTACAAAACGAACCTGTTTATGAAGCCGATCTTCTCCCAGGCCCGTACCGATGCCAAACGCGTGGTGCTGGCAGAAGGGGAAGAGGCGCGTGTGCTGCACGCCACCCAGGAGCTGGTGAGCCTCGGGCTTGCCAAACCGATCCTGATTGGCCGCCCGAGCGTAATCGAGATGCGTATTCAGAAGCTGGGGCTGCAGATTAAGCCGGGCGTTGATTTTGAGATCGTTAACAACGAATCGGATCCGCGTTTTAAAGAGTACTGGAACGAGTACTACAACATCATGAAGCGCCGGGGCATTACCCAGGAGCAGGCCCAGCGTGCGGTGATCGGCAACACCACGGTGATCGGCGCGATCATGGTTCATCGCGGCGAGGCGGATGCGCTGATCTGCGGCACCATTGGCGAGTATCATGAACACTTTAGCGTGGTGCAGGAGATCTTCGGCCACCGTGAAGGGGTACATACGGCGGGGGCGATGAACGCGCTGCTGCTGCCCAGCGGCAACACCTTTATTGCCGACACCTACGTCAACGACGATCCCAGCCCGGAGCAGCTGGCGGAGATCACCGTTCTGGCGGCAGAAACCGTGCGCCGCTTCGGCATCGAGCCTAAGGTGGCGCTGCTGTCGCACTCCAACTTCGG
>DKMV01000356.1:0-229 GCA_002469605.1 Leclercia sp. UBA7405 | reverse complement strand
GCTGTCGCACTCCAACTTCGGTTCTTCAAAATCGGCAGCGGCCAGCAAAATGCGCCAGACCCTCGAACTGGTGCGCGAGCGGGCGCCGGAGCTAATGATCGACGGCGAGATGCACGGTGACGCCGCGCTGGTGGAGAGCATCCGTAACGAACGTATGCCGGACAGCCCGCTGAAAGGCTCGGCAAACGTGCTGATCATGCCGAACGTGGAAGCAGCGCGCATCAGCTAT
>DKMV01000246.1 GCA_002469605.1 Leclercia sp. UBA7405 | reverse complement strand
GGGTTAGGGTGAGGGGAACATGCGGCTCCGTTGTCGGTTCCGTTCACCTCACGTGCACTGCTTCTCTGGCGCTCCCGCACCGGTGAACGTGCCAGGGGGGCTATCGCCGCCCCCCTGGCAACCCCGGCTCCCGGCAATGAAAATCGCCGCTGCGCGGTGCCCTCAGCTTATTCCTTCAGGCTTTCGGGTCGGGCATCCCTGCGCGTCGCCCCGGCCTTCAGTCAACGCTTCGGCGATTTTCAGCCGGACCTAGGGCGTCGCTGTAAGCTGTGCAGGTATCCCCAAGCATTTCATCGCTTTAAGTGAAAACTACTTATCCGATGACGCCTGCCACAGGTTCAACTGGCCGTCCGCTACGTGCTGGTCGATCCTCGTCAGCTCATCCTCGGTAAAGCGCAGGTTATTCAGCGCCTGCACGTTCTCCTCCAGCTGCTCCGGGCGGCTGGCGCCGATCAGCACCGAGGTGACGCGCTCATCCTTCAGCAGCCAGCTTAGCGCCATCTGCGCCATGGACTGGCCGCGCGCCTGGGCCATCTCGTTCAGCAGCCGCAGGCTGTTCAGGTTGGCTTCGGTGAGCATATTCTCCGTCAGCCCGCGCACTTTCTTGCCTTCGCGCTGCATACGTGAACCTTCCGGAATACCGTTCAGGTATTTGCCGGTCAGCAGCCCCTGCGCCAGCGGGGTGAAGGCGATACAGCCGGTGCCGTTGGCCGCCAGGGTATCCAGCAGGCCGCTCTTATCCACCCAGCGGTTCAGCAGATTGTACGAGGGCTGATGGATCAGCAGCGGTATTTTCCACTCCCGCAGCAGCTCGGCCATCTTTTGCGTGCGCTCCGGGGAGTAGGAGGAGATCCCCACGTACAGCGCTTTACCGCTCTGCACCGCCTGCGCCAGCGCCGAGGCGGTCTCCTCCATCGGGGTGTTCTCATCCACCCGGTGGGAGTAGAAGATATCCACGTACTCAAGCCCCATGCGCTTCAGGCTCTGGTCGAGGCTGGCGAGCAGGTACTTGCGCGAACCGCCCGCGCCGTACGGGCCGGGCCACATGTCGTAGCCGGCCTTGGTGGAGATGATCAGCTCATCGCGGTACGCGGCGAAATCGTCGCGCAGCAGGCGGCCAAAATTCTCCTCCGCGCTGCCCGGCGGTGGGCCATAGTTATTGGCGAGATCGAAGTGGGTAATACCGAGGTCAAAGGCTTTGCGCAGCAGGGCGCGCTGGGAATCGAGGGGCTGAACGTGGCCGAAGCTGTGCCACAAACCGAGGGAAAGGGCCGGTAAACGCAGGCCGCTTTTGCCGCAGTAGCGGTAGTGCATCGTCTCGTAACGTTCAGGGGAGGCGTTCCAGGGCATGATGTCTCCTTTCTTGTCGATAGATTTTCGAAACAGCGTTTTCATTCTATCCTTACCTTGCCCACAATTCATGGAGATATGCTATGACACGTCTCACTGCCAAAGACTTTCCGCAAGAACTGCTCGACTACTACGACTATTACGCGCACGGCAAAATCAGCAAACGCGAGTTCCTCAACCTGGCGGCAAAGTATGCGGTAGGCGGCGTCACAGCGCTGGCGCTGTTTAACATGCTTAAGCCCAACTACGCCCTCGCCGAGCAGGTGAAGTTTACCGATCCCGATATTTTGCCGGAGTACATTACCTATCCGTCTCCCAACGGCCACGGCGAAGTGCGCGGCTATCTGGTTAAACCGGCTAAAACCAGCGGCAAAGTGCCGGCGGTGGTGGTGGTGCATGAGAACCGCGGGCTTAATCCCTATATTGAAGACGTCGCCCGGCGGGTGGCGAAAGCGGGCTATATCGCCCTGGCGCCCGACGGCTTAAGCTCCGTTGGCGGCTATCCCGGCAATGATGAAGAGGGAAAGGTGTTACAGCAGAAGGTCGACCCGACGAAGCTGATGAACGACTTTTTTGCCGCCATCGAGTTTATGCAAAAACACCCCCAGGCTACCGGCAAGGTGGGGATCACCGGTTTCTGCTACGGCGGCGGGGTCTCCAACGCCGCGGCGGTGGCTTATCCGGAGCTGGCCTGTGCGGTGCCCTTTTATGGCCGCCAGCCGCCAGCGGCGGACGCCGCTAAGGTCAGCGCCCCTTTGCTGCTGCATTTCGCCGAGCTGGATAAAAACGTCAACGAGGGCTGGCCCGCCTGGGAGGCGGCGCTAAAGGCGAACAACAAGGTCTACGAGGCCTATATCTACCCAGGCGTGAATCATGGTTTCCATAACGACTCCACGCCGCGCTACGACGAGGCGGCGGCCGAACTGGCCTGGAAGCGTACGCTGGGCTGGTTTGAAAAGTATCTGAGCTAGACGAGAAAAAGCCCGGCGCAGAGGGCGCCGGGCCGGGTTTATCAGAAGCTGTAGCTTAAACCTGCCTGCACGCTGGCGTCGTTATCCACGTCGCCGCTGCCGTAGTAAATGCCGGTATTGACCGAGAAGTTATGCGCGATAGTGGCGTTAACCCCGGCGCCGAACATGCCCATGCTGTTGTTATGCCCGTTGGTGTGGTGATAATCCGCCGCCTGGATATCGGTATCATCGCTAAACTCTTTATGGAAGCGGGCATCGACCCACGGGGTGATCTGCACGTTCTTGTTCAGGTCAGTAAGGGTGGTGCTCAGACGCAGACCCGCGCCGCCGTTCCAGGAGGAGACCTGGCTGTCGGCAAAGGTCACTTCACGATCGGAGAAGCCGTCGGCTTTGGTCTGGTCCCAGCCGACGATGGCGTATGGCTGGAGCAGGGTTTCGCCCGGCAGCAGCACGTTCACCCCGGCGCGCGCCTGGGCCATATAGAGGCTGCCGTCGGTTGAGCCGTGCAGCGCTTCGGTCATGCCGCTGGTGTCACCGGTCACGTTGTTGGCGGAGAGGGTGTAACGCATGTCGCCGTAGCTGAAGCTGCCGTCTGCGAACAGGCCCCAGTTTCTGCCGTTCAGCGCCTGCTGCCAGCCGCCGTACAGGCTGTAGTAGTTACCGTATACGGTATCTTTAAAGCTGTCCGGGCCGCTGTTGGTGTCGTCCACGCGGCTGCGGGTCCAGGCCAGCGCGATACCGCCGGTGAGGCTATCCCCGTTGGCCAGATAAGCGGTCCAGTCTACGCCGCCCTGCGCCCCCTGGGTGATGCTCTTATACTCCACATCGTTGCTGAAGTTGCCGTTCTGGTAGAGGAAATCACCCCACAGCTGCGCCCCGTCCTGCTGCTGGCCCGTCAGGCCCGCCAGGTGCAGACGATCCATATGGCTGGTGACCGACGACATCACCAGCCATATGGATCGTC
>DKMV01000188.1 GCA_002469605.1 Leclercia sp. UBA7405 | reverse complement strand
AGCGATTTGCACCGCGCCTGCGCTAGCGTTAAGGTGTGCCAATTTTAAAATCAGACCGACAGAACACCTGCTATGACATTCTCACTTTTCGGCGACAAATTTACCCGCCATTCAGGCATTACGCGCCTGATGGAGGATCTCAACGACGGCCTGCGCACCCCCGGGGCCATCATGCTCGGCGGCGGTAACCCGGCGCAAATCCCCGCGATGCAAGACTACTTCAGCACCCTGCTGGCAGAGATGCTCGAAAGCGGCAAAGCTACTGATGCTCTATGCAATTACGACGGTCCGCAGGGCAAAACCGAGCTGCTCACCGCTCTGGCAGAGATGCTGCGTAACGAACTGGGCTGGGAGATCGGGCCACAGAATATTGCACTAACAAACGGCAGCCAGAGCGCATTTTTCTACTTGTTTAATCTGTTTGCCGGACGTCGTGCCGACGGCAGCACCAAAAAGGTGCTTTTCCCGCTGACGCCGGAGTATATCGGCTACGCCGATGCCGGTCTGGAAGAGGATCTCTTCGTCGCCGCGCGCCCCAATATTGAGTTGCTGCCGGAAGGCCAGTTCAAGTATCACGTTGATTTTGAACATCTGCATATCGGCGAAGAGACCGGGATGATCTGCGTCTCCCGCCCGACCAACCCCACCGGCAACGTGATTACTGACGAAGAGCTGATGAAGCTCGACCTGCTCGCTAACCAGCACGGTATCCCGCTGGTAATTGATAACGCTTACGGCGTGCCTTTCCCGGGAATTATCTTCAGCGAGGCGCGCCCGCTGTGGAATCCGAACATCGTGCTGTGTATGAGCCTCTCCAAGCTGGGCCTGCCGGGTAGCCGCTGCGGGATTATCATTGCCAGTGAAAAGATCATCACCGCCATCACCAATATGAACGGCATTATCAGCCTCTCGCCGGGGGGCATCGGCCCGGCAATGATGTGCGAAATGATTAAGCGAAACGATCTGCTGCGCCTGTCGAATGAGGTAATTAAGCCCTTTTACTACCAGCGGGTACAGGAGACGATTGCCGTCATTCGCCGCTATCTGCCGGAAGATCGCTGCCTGATCCACAAACCTGAAGGGGCAATTTTCCTCTGGCTGTGGTTTAAGGATCTGCCCATCACCACCGAGCTGCTCTACCAGCGCCTGAAAAAGCGCGGCGTGCTGATGGTGCCGGGGGATTACTTCTTCCCGGGGCTGGATAAACCCTGGCCGCACACCCACCAGTGCATGCGCATGAACTACGTGCCGGAGCCAGAAAAAATCGAAGCCGGGGTGAAAATCCTGGCGGAAGAGATCGAGCGCGCCTGGCGCGAAGCGGCCTGAGTCCGCCCGGGTCAAATCCTGTGCGCTACGCCGAGTTGATATGCTCTTTACAGTAGCGCCGCTTCCAGACCCCCGGCGTTAAGCCGGTGTGCTTGCGAAAAATCTGGCGAAAATAGCCCACCTCGTTAAAGCCGCAGCGGGTCGCCACCTCTTTTAAGGAGATGGCGTCGTTGAGCAGCAGCTTTTCGGCGGCCCTGACCCGCTGGCGATGGATAGCTTCGGTGAGGGTTAAATGGAATACGCGGCGAAAAACCCGCCCCAGGTAGTCGGCGTTGCAGTGCAGCTCCTTTGCCACCCGGGAGGTGCTGAGCGGCAGATGAAAGCTGGTGCCGATCAGCTGCCGCGCTTTCCAGGCCAGATTTACCCCCGCCTCGTCCTGCTGCTGCTCCGCCGTCAGAGAAATTTGCTGCAAGATCAACAGCAGCAGATACTCCAGCGCCGGGCTGCGCTGTAACTTCTCCTGCTCGGCCAGAAATTGCCTGAACAGCGAGATAACCGACTGGGGATCGCCGCTCTTCCCGTGCTGATGCACCGCAAGCGGCATCCCCCATACGCTGCGTGACGACGCGCTGTTTATTAATCTGTACGTCGGCAACAGCATGGCCTTCCCGGTGAGGGATAAAGAGTTGCAGCTGCGCATCAGCGGTAACTATCCGTGGCAGGAGCAGGTCACCATCGCCGTTACCTCTCCGGTTGCGGTGGAGCACACGCTGGCCCTGCGCCTGCCGGACTGGTGCGACGCGCCGCAGCTAACGCTTAACGGTGGGGCGTTCAGCGGCGAGGTGCGTCAGGGCTACCTTTACCTGCATCGCCGCTGGCAGGAGGGAGACACCCTGGTGCTCACGCTGCCGATGCCGGTGCGCCGGGTGTATGGCAATCCGCAGGTGCGCCAGCAGGCGGGTAAAGTGGCTATTCAGCGCGGGCCGCTGGTCTACTGCCTGGAAGAGGCCGACAACGGCGAGGGGCTGCATAACCTCTCCCTGCCGGCGAACAGCACATTCAGGGTCTTTGAAGGTAAAGGAATATTTGCCCATAAGATGCTGATCCAGGCCGAGGGCTACAGCCGTAACGTCGCGGAGCGCGCGAGCCAGCCGCTGTGGCAATACGATCGTGCGCCCGCCGCGCCGCAGGTAAAAACGCTGACCTTTATCCCCTGGTTTAGCTGGGCGAACCGCGGCGAAGGGGAGATGCGGATCTGGGTGGACGAAGTGCAATAAATCGTTAACAGGAAAACCTCAGCTATAGAAGTGCAATAAAAACAACCCGATTTATCTTTCGGGTTGTTTTTATTAGATATCGTTTAGTGCATATATGTGAGCTGTTTCTCGGAAATTATATTTTATCAAGCATGCAAAGCCATCATATTGAATATATTACGCATTAGTGTTATTCCATTAACACACACAGCGATGACAAGGGCTTATCATGGATTTTAATGAAAGGCTGAATGCCTTATCTAATAAGATAAAACAACAAATTAACTCTATCGAAACCGAAGAAGCAACCAAAAATGCTTTTGTAATGCCGTTTATTCATAATGTACTTGGCTATGATGTTTTTGATCCTACAGAAGTAACGCCAGAATTTGTCTGTGATATAGGCACAAAAAAAGGAGAAAAAATTGATTATGCAATAATGAAAAATAGCGAAGTACAAATTCTTATCGAATGCAAAAAGATAGGTGAGCCACTTAATATAAATCACGCCTCGCAACTGTTTAGATATTTCCATGTTACAAACGCGAGAATATCAATACTTACAAATGGGCAAATTTATAAATTCTTTACCGATCTCGACGCGCCTAACAAAATGGATGAAAAGCCATTTTTAGAGGTAGATTTACTGGAGATCGATGAAAATATTATCCCTGAGCTTAATAAATTGACAAAGACCTCTTTTGATCTTGAGTCAATTATCAATGCAGCTGGCGAACTGAAATATGTTAGCCAGATCAAGAAAATCCTTCATACACAACTTAATACACCTGAAGATGAGTTCGTTAAATTTTTTGCATCGCGTGTTTATGATGGCATCTTGACTCAGAAGGTAAGAGAACTTTTCCACAATCTAACCCGAAAAGCTGCCAGCCAATACATTAACGACCAAGTTAATGAAAGACTTAAATCCGCTATAACGGGCACAACTTCCATAAGTACAAATCCCGAACCAGAGATACATGACGATACTTCAATAAAGGGTGAAAGTGATGTAGTCACCACCCTTGAAGAGCTAGAGGGCTTTCATATAGTTAAAGCGATTACCAGAGCAGTACTTGACGCTCCACGCATAACTCATCGTGATAATAAAAGCTATTTTGGTATTCTGGTAGATGATAACAATCGTAAGCCTCTTTGCCGCTTGCACTTTAATCGCACACAAAAATATATAGGCCTTTTTGATATCGAAAAGAATGAAACACGCCATCCGATTGCTACTGTCGATGATATTTACTCATTTGCTGACATCCTTAAAGCAACGGCCGCACTATATACTTAATTAGTGTGAGGGCCGATTTACTCCTCCATTAGTGGTGTAAAAAGTGGGTATAAACAGCGCTCCCCTTTTACCGGGGAGCGCCCTGTCTATTGTGCTCCTCAGAACAGCCCGAGCGGTTTATCGGAGTAGCTCACCAGCAGACACTTGGTCTGCTGGTAGTGCTCCAGCATCATCTTGTGGGTTTCCCGCCCGATGCCGGACTGTTTATAGCCCCCGAAGGCGGCGTGCGCCGGATAGGCGTGATAACAGTTGGTCCAGACGCGCCCCGCCTGGATACCGCGCCCCATCTTATAGGCCAGATTGCCGTTGCGGCTCCAGACCCCGGCGCCCAGCCCGTACTGCGTATCGTTGGCCAGCGCCAGCGCCTCGTCCATCGTTTTGAAGGTGGTGACCGCCAGCACCGGGCCGAAAATCTCCTCCTGGAAGACGCGCATGTCATTTTTACCAAACAGGATGGTGGGCTCCAGATAGTATCCTTCATTCAGCTCGCCTCCAGGCTGCCTGCGCCGCCCGCCGGTTAAGAGATCCGCCCCCTCTTTTTTACCGATATCGATATAGTTGAGGATGGTCTCCAGCTGGCCGTGGGAGACCTGCGCCCCCATCTGGGTCGCGTTGTCCAGCGGATTGCCGCTGCGAATCGACTCCACGCGGCGAATGGCGCGCTCCATAAAGCGTTCATAGATAGACTCCTGCACCAGCGCGCGGCTCGGACAGGTGCAGACCTCTCCCTGGTTAAAGGCAAAGAGGGCGACCCCCTCCAGGGCCTTATCAAAGAAGGCGTCCTCTTCGTCCATCACATCTTCGAAGAAGATGTTCGGGGATTTTCCGCCCAGCTCGAGGGTGACCGGGATAATGTTCTGAGTGGCGTACTGCATGATCTGCTGGCCCACTTCGGTGGAGCCGGTAAAGGCCACCTTGGCGATGCGCTTCGAGGTCGCCAGATATTCACCAATCTCCCCGCCCGCGCCGTTGACCACGTTCACCACCCCCGGCGGCAGCAGATCGCCAATCACCTCCATCAGCAGCAGCACCGAGAGCGGAGTCAGGCGCGCCGGTTTTAGCACCACGCAGTTGCCCGCCGCCAGCGCCGGGGCCATCTTCCAGCTCGCCATCAGCAGC
>DKMV01000026.1 GCA_002469605.1 Leclercia sp. UBA7405 | reverse complement strand
AGTAAATGGGCCAACACCAAACACCGCAAAGCGGCACAGGATGCCAAGCGCGGTAAGATCTTTACCAAGATTATTCGCGAGCTGGTAACAGCGGCGCGTCTGGGCGGCGGCGATCCGGGCTCTAACCCGCGTCTGCGTGCGGCAATCGACAAAGCGCTGTCTAACAACATGACGCGTGACACCCTCAACCGCGCAATCGCGCGCGGCGTGGGCGGCGATGAAGACGCGAACATGGAAACCATCATCTATGAAGGTTACGGCCCTGGCGGCACCGCGGTAATGGTGGAGTGCCTGTCCGACAACCGCAACCGTACCGTTGCCGAAGTGCGTCACGCCTTCAGCAAAACCGGCGGTAACCTGGGTACCGACGGTTCCGTAGCCTACCTGTTCAGCAAGAAAGGGGTGATCTCCTTCGAGCAGGGCGACGAAGATGCAATCATGGAAGCGGCGCTGGAAGCGGGCGCAGAAGACGTGGTGACCTACGATGACGGCGCGATTGATGTCTATACCGCGTGGGAAGAGATGGGCGCCGTGCGTGATGCGCTGGAAGCCGCAGGCCTGAAAGCGGATAACGCTGAAGTCTCGATGATCCCGTCGACCAAAGCGGACATGGACGCGGAAACCGCGCCTAAGCTGCTGCGTCTGATCGACATGCTCGAAGACTGCGACGACGTGCAGGAAGTGTATCACAACGGTGAGATCTCTGATGAGGTTGCAGCGACGCTCTGATGAGTGTCCTTAAACCCCTTACGGGAGAGGCGTGATGGCAATTATTCTCGGTATTGACCCGGGCTCACGCATCACCGGCTATGGCGTTATCCGTCAGGTGGGTCGCCAGTTGACCTACCTCGGCAGCGGCTGTATCCGCACCAAAGTTGACGATCTCCCGTCACGCCTGAAGCTGATTTATGCGGGCGTGTCGGAGATCATCACCCAGTTCCAGCCCGACTACTTTGCCATTGAGCAGGTCTTTATGGCCAAAAACGCTGACTCAGCCTTAAAGCTGGGGCAGGCGCGCGGGGTGGCGATCGTGGCGGCGGTAAACCAGGATTTGCCGGTCTTTGAATATGCGGCACGTCAGGTGAAACAGACCGTGGTGGGGATCGGCAGCGCCGAAAAAAGCCAGGTTCAGCACATGGTGCGCACCCTGTTAAAGCTTGCGGCGAACCCGCAGGCGGACGCCGCGGATGCGCTGGCCATCGCCATAACCCATTGCCATATCAGCCAGAACGCGGTGCAGATGAGTGAATCGCGGCTCAATCTGGCGAGAGGCCGGTTACGATAACGTGAAATCAGGCTGGATGTTTATCCAGCCTTTTTTTATTATGGCAGCAGATTTTTTTCGTTGTTAACGCAGGAGCGTCACGTGATAGGCAGACTCAGAGGCATTATCTTAGAAAAACAACCCCCGTTAGTGCTGCTGGAAGCGGGAGGCGTAGGCTATGAAGTCCATATGCCGATGACCTGTTTTTATGAGTTGCCGGACGCGGGTAAAGAGGCGATTGTTTTCACCCATTTCGTGGTGCGTGAAGATGCCCATTTACTCTTTGGCTTTAATAACAAGCAGGAACGTACGCTGTTTCGCGAGCTGATCAAAACCAACGGCGTGGGGCCGAAGCTGGCGCTGGCGATCCTCTCCGGCATGTCGGCGCCGCAGTTCGTTAACGCCGTGGAGCGCGAAGATCCCGCCGCGCTGGTTAAGCTGCCGGGCATCGGCAAGAAAACCGCCGAGCGTCTTATCGTCGAGATGAAAGACCGCTTTAAAGGGCTGCATGGCGACCTCTTTACCCCGGCCGCCGATCTGGTGCTTACCTCGCCGAGCGCGCCGACGGCGGATGACGCCGAGCAGGAAGCGGTTGCCGCGCTGGTGTCCCTGGGCTATAAGCCTCAGGAAGCGAGCCGCATGGTGAGTAAGATCGCCAGACCGGACGCCAACAGTGAAACCCTGATTCGTGAAGCGCTGCGCGCCGCATTGTGAGGTAAAGGATGATTGAAGCAGACCGTCTGGTGTCGGCAGGCAGCGTTCAGACAGAAGACCTGGTGGATCGCGCTATCCGCCCTAAATTACTGGATGAATACATCGGCCAGCCGCAGGTTCGTTCGCAGATGGAGATCTTCATCCAGGCCGCAAAGCTGCGCGGCGATGCCCTCGACCACCTGTTGATTTTTGGCCCGCCGGGGCTGGGTAAAACCACTCTTGCCAACATCGTCGCAAACGAGATGGGGGTGAATCTGCGCACCACCTCCGGCCCGGTGCTGGAAAAAGCTGGCGATCTGGCGGCCATGCTCACCAACCTTGAGCCGCACGACGTGCTCTTTATCGACGAGATCCATCGCCTTTCACCAGTGGTGGAAGAGGTGCTCTATCCGGCGATGGAAGATTACCAGCTGGATATCATGATTGGCGAAGGGCCGGCCGCACGCTCGATTAAAATCGATCTGCCGCCCTTTACCCTGATTGGCGCCACCACCCGCGCCGGCTCCCTGACCTCGCCGCTGCGCGATCGCTTCGGCATTGTGCAGCGCCTGGAGTTTTACCAGGTGCCGGACCTGCAGCATATCGTCAGCCGCAGCGCGCGCTATATGGGGCTGGATATGAGCGACGAGGGGGCCTTCGAAGTGGCGAAGCGTTCCCGCGGTACGCCGCGTATCGCCAACCGCCTGCTGCGCCGCGTGCGCGACTTCGCCGAAGTGAAGCATGACGGTACTATCTCGGTGGAGATCGCCGCCCAGGCGCTGGATATGCTTAACGTCGATGCGGAGGGCTTTGACTATATGGACCGCAAGCTGCTGCTGGCGGTGCTGGACAAATTCTTTGGCGGGCCGGTGGGGCTGGACAACCTGGCCGCGGCCATTGGCGAAGAGCGTGAAACTATCGAAGACGTGCTGGAGCCTTATCTGATCCAGCAGGGCTTTTTACAGCGTACCCCGCGTGGTCGAATGGCGACGGTGCGCGCGTGGGATCACTTTGGTATTACCCCGCCTTCCATGCCCTGAAAATAATCCCGGTGGCAGGGCGCCACCGGGAAGCGCTTAGTTAGCCGGTTTTTTCATCATACTGCAGATAAACAGCAGCGTTGCACAGAGCACTACCGATGGCCCGGCAGGGGTATCGTAAAACGCTGAGAAGGTTAAGCCTCCCGTTACCGCAATCATTCCAACTATTACCGCGAACCCCGCCATCTGCTCCGGCGTACGGGCAAAGCGGCGGGCGGTGGCCGCCGGGATAATCAACAGTGACGTGATGATCAGCGCGCCGACAAACTTCATGGCCACGCCGATGGTCAAGGCCGTCACCAGCATCAGCAGCAGCTTAACGCGCTGCAGCTTCACGCCATCGACAAAGGCCAGGTCCGGGCTGATGGTCATCGCCAGCAGGTTGCGCCACTGCCAGAAGAGAATAGCCAGCACGATCACCACCCCGATGGCGATAGCGATCAGATCTTCCGGCGTCACCGCCAGCAGGTCGCCAAACAGATAGGCCATCAGGTCGACGCGAATATTCGACATCAGGCTCACTACCACCAGCCCCAGCGACAGGGCGCTGTGTGCCATAATCCCAAGCAAAGTATCTATCGCAAGGTGAGGGCGCTTTTCCAGCCACACCAGGCCGCCCGCCAGCATCAGGGTGACCACGATCACCGTGTAAAACGGATTGACGTTCAGCAGCAGGCCGAAGGCGACCCCCAGCAGAGAGGCGTGCGCCAGGGTATCGCCAAAATAGGACATTCGGCGCCAGACAACAAAAGAGCCCAGCGGCCCGGCGGCGCAGGCGAGCATAATCCCGGCCAGCCAGCCGGGCAGAAGTAATTCAATCATGAGTGACCATTTCCCCGGCGCAGAACAATCCGTCCCTGTAAATCATGGCGGTGGTTGTGTTGATGACGATAAATACCCAGCTGTTCGGCGCCGCGCGGGCCAAACATGGAGATAAATTCCGGGTGGGTGGAGACCACTTCCGGCGTGCCGGAGCAGCAGATGTGATGGTTAAGGCAGAGTACCTCATCGGTTTTTGCCATCACCAGATGCAGGTCGTGGGAGACCATCAGCACCGCGCAATCCAGCTCTTTACGCAGCTGGTTGATAAGATCGTACAGGGCGACCTGGCCGTTAACGTCCACCCCCTGGGTAGGTTCGTCCAGCACCAGCAGCTGCGGATTGTTGAGCAGCGCCCGGGCCAGCAGCACGCGCTGGGTCTCTCCGCCGGAGAGCTTTTGCAGCGGTGCCTCGATAAGGTGGCCGGCCTGCACCCGTTTTAGGGCAGGCAGAATATCCGCTTTGCGCGTATCCGGACGCAGACGCAGAAAACGGCTTACCGTCAGCGGCAGGGTGGCATCCAGATGTAATTTCTGCGGCACGTAGCCTATGCGTAACTTTCCGTCACGCTTGATGAGCCCCTGGTCCGGTGCTACCAGACCAAGCACTACGCGCACCAGGGTCGATTTCCCCGCCCCGTTAGGTCCGAGCAGAGTCAGGATTTTTCCCGGTTTCAGATCCAGCGAGATGTCAGAGAGGACGCGGCGCTGACCAAAAGAGACCGAGATATTTTCGAGCGAAACTAAAGTAGTCATATCAATTTAAGCTTGCAGAAGTCATCGAATGTTATAATATCACATTTCCCGTACTCAATACGAACAATAGTCGCATTATGTTACATAAAAATACGCTTCTTTTCGCTGGACTTACCGCCGCCCTTTGGGGTTCAGCAGCCCAGGATGTTAACGCCGCCGTTGTTGCCTCGCTTAAGCCGCTGGGCTTTATTGCCTCCGCGATTGCTGACGGGGTGACGGATACCCAGGTTTTACTGCCGGACGGTGCCTCTGAACACGATTATGCATTACGTCCTTCTGATGTAAAACGCTTACAAAACGCGGACTTAGTAGTATGGATTGGCCCGGAGATGGAGGCCTTCATGCAGAAGTCCGCCAGTCAGCTGCCGGCCGGGAAAAAAGTCACCATCGCCGAACTTTCTGAGGTGAAGCCGCTGCTCATGAAAGGAGCAGATGACGACGATGACGATCACGGACATAGTCACGGCGATGATGAGAAAGGTGACTCACATCACCATCATGGCGAGTATAACATGCACCTCTGGCTCTCCCCGGAAATAGCCCGGTCTTCGGCGGTTGCAATCCACGAAAAATTAGTGGAACTTATGCCGCAAAGTCGAGCCAAACTTGACGCCAACCTGAAGGATTTTGAGGCACAGCTTGCCGCAACCGATAAGCAGGTAGGTACCGAGCTCGCACCATTGAAAGGTAAAGGGTATTTCGTTTTTCATGACGCCTACGGCTACTATGAAAAACATTACGGTCTCACGCCGCTTGGCCATTTCACCGTGAACCCGGAAATTCAACCTGGTGCGCAGCGTTTACATGAAATCAGAACACAGTTGGTTGAGCAAAAAGCGACTTGCGTTTTTGCTGAGCCACAGTTCAGGCCAGCGGTCGT
>DKMV01000027.1 GCA_002469605.1 Leclercia sp. UBA7405 | reverse complement strand
ACCGACTATCTCGATCTCTACCAGGTGCACTGGCCGCAGCGCCCGACCAACTGCTTCGGCAAGCTGGGCTATAGCTGGACCGACAGCGCGCCGGTCGTCACCCTGCTCGAAACCCTGGAAGCCCTGACCGAGTGCCAGCGCGCCGGGAAGATTCGCTATATTGGCGTCTCTAACGAAACCGCCTTCGGGGTGATGCGTTATCTGCACCTGGCCGATAAGCACGACCTGCCGCGCATCGTAACCATCCAGAACCCCTACAGCTTGCTTAACCGCAGCTATGAGGTGGGTCTGGCCGAGGTGAGCCAGTATGAAGGCGTGGAGCTGCTGGCCTATTCGTGCCTGGCGTTCGGTACCCTGACGGGCAAATACCTGAACGGCGCGCAGCCGGCCGGTGCACGTAATACACTGTTCAGCCGCTTTACGCGCTATAGCGGCGAGCAGTCGCAAATGGCGGTGGCGGCGTATGTGGATATCGCGAAACGTCACGGGCTGGATCCGGCCCAGATGGCGCTGGCCTTTGTCCGCCGCCAGCCGTTTGTGGCCAGCACGCTGCTGGGCGCCACCAGCATGGCGCAGCTGCAAACCAACGTCGAAAGCCTGCACCTTGACCTGAGCGAAGAGGTGTTAGCGGAGATTGAGGCGGTGCATCAGGTCTATACCTACCCGGCGCCCTGACAAAAGCAAAACGGCAACGTCAGTTGCCGTTTTTAATATCAGACCACACTCCCCTTCTGCCGCCGCTGCCAGATCCACAGCCCGGCAATCGCCAGCGCAAAGAGGGCGCCAAAGCCCACGCCGATCGCCACTACCGGCACGCCCACTTTCACCGCCAGCGAGTAAAGTCCCAGCATCAGCAGCATAGCGACGTTTTCACCGAGGTTCTGCACCGCAATGGCATTCCCCGCCCCGACGCTATTCTTACCGCGCTCCTGCAGCAGCGCATTCAGCGGCACCACGAAGAAACCGCCGAACATCCCAATCAGCAACAGTAACGCATAGGCGGGCAACAGCGCATGCTGTAGCGCAAAGAACAGCACCGCGATGCCAATCAAAATCCCGGCCGGCATACAGCGCGCCACGGTTTGCAGCGTCACCAGCTTTGCCGCCGCACCGGCACCCGCTACAATCCCCACCGCCACCATGGCGTTGAGATAGGTTGGCGTGGCGTTATCGGTAATGCCCAGCGCCGTCGGCACCCACAGCACCAGCAGGAAGCGCAGCGTGACCCCCGCCCCCCAGAACAGGCTGGTGCCCATCAGCGAAAAACGGGTTTCGCCGTTGCGCCACAGCACGCGCACCGCGGTAAAGAAGCTGGCGGTCATCGGCCGGAATCGCCAGGATTGCCCCGGGCGGGCTGGCGGCAGGCGAGGAATAGAGAGGTTTGCCACCACCGCCCCCGCGTATACCAGGGCACAGACTCCCAGCGCCGCCAGGACGTGCCAGTCGGCCAGCACGCCGCCAGCTACCGAGCCGAGAAGGATCGCCGCAATGGTGGAAGACTCCATTAACCCGTTGGCTTTTACCAGCTTATCGCCGGTGGTCAGCTCCCCGAGGATGCCGTACTTAGCCGGGGAGTACGCCGCCGCGCCAATACCCACCAGGGTATAACCGATAAAGGGATTAACGCCAAAGCAGATGCTGGCCGCGCCGAGCAGCTTCAGGCCGTTGGCAAACATCATCACCCGGCCTTTCGGGAAGCTGTCCGCTACCTGCCCCACGAAAGGCGCAAAAACGATGTAAGCGCCCACAAACACCATCTGCAAAACCGGCTGGCTCCAGTCGGGGTAATACTGCTCTTTTAACAGCGCCAGGGTGGCAAAGAGCAGCGCGTTATCGCCAAACGCCGACAGGAACTGGGCGGCAGTAACCGCCATCATCCCTTTCGACCACAGAGAGGTGTTAGTGTGTACTGACTTACCCATTTTGCTGCTCCGGCTGTTCAACCATGCTCTTTAGGGTGACGAAATCGGGTTTGCCGCTGCCCAGCACCGGCAGCTGCTTCAAATAGCGAATATCGCGCGGCACCGCCAGCTCCGGAATACCCTGCAGGCGGGCCTGCTGTAGCAGCGGCTCGCGCTTCAGTTCGCTGTCGGTTGTGAACAACACCAGCGCCTCGCCTTTGCTGGCATCGCTTTTAATCACCGTCGCGTGGAGCTTATCGGCCGAGACCGACAGCGCCAGCTGCTCGACCATCTCAAGTGAGACCATCTCGCCCGCAATCTTCGCAAAGCGCTTCGCCCGGCCCTGGATTTGTACATAGCCCTGCTCGTCAAAGCGCACGATGTCGCCGGTGTCGTACCAGCCGGGCTCCTGTTCGCCGTTCACGTTCTCAGCCGTCGGCGCCTCCAGCACGCCCGGGTGTTCTACCCGCAGATAGCCGTTCATGATGTTTGGCCCTTTCAGCTGGAGCCGGCCGCCCTCTTCAATGCCCGGCACCGCCATCAGGCGGGCATCCATCCCCGGCAGAATGCGCCCCACCGTGCCCGGCTTCGCCGACATCGGCACGTTAATAGAGACCACGGGCGCGCACTCGGTCACGCCGTAGCCCTCGAGGATGCGCAGGCCAAACTTATCCTGCCAGAGCTGGCGGGTGCTCTCCTGCAGCTTCTCCGCCCCGGCCACCACGTAGCGGATCTTGTGGAAATCATAGGGGTTAGCGAAGCGAGCATAGTTGCCGAGGAAGGTCGAGGTGCCGAAAATCACCGTGCAGTTCCGGTCGTAGGTCAGCTCGGGCACGATGCGGTAGTGCAGCGGGCTGGGGTAGAGGAAAACCTCCGCCCCGGTGAGCAGCGGGGTGAATAACCCGACGGTCAGGCCAAAGGAGTGGAACAGCGGCAGCGCCGACATAAAGCGGTCTTTGGCGGTGAAGTCGGCGATGGTTTTAATCTGCTCGACGTTCGCCAGCAGACTTTTGTGGCTATGCACCACCCCTTTCGGGTTCCCTTCCGAGCCGGAGGTAAAGAGGATAATGGCGGCATCTTCCGGCTGCTGCTTCACCTGCGCCAGCCGTGGCGTCAGCAGATGGGCGAAGATCCACAGCTTATCGCCGGTTGTCACTTCGGCCTTTAAATCTTCCAGGAATACCCAGCGTACCTGGGTCAGCTGTTCCGGCAGGTGCCAGAGTTTGCCTTTTTCCAGGAACTGGCGTGAGGTAAAGACCGTTTTGATCTGCGCAGCGGTAATGGCGCTGCCGAGCCCCTTCACCCCCGCCGTGTAGTTGAGCATGGCCGGAACCCGCCCGCGCGAAACGGCGCCGAAGATCACCGCCGCACTGATGCCGGCGTTGGGCAGCATCAGGCCGATCTTCTCGCCCTGCTGGCTGTATTTCTCCAGGATGCGGCCGACAAACAGCGTTTTGGTCAGCAGCTTGCGGTAGGTATCGGGGGCGAAGTTGATATCTTCGATACAGGGTTTGCCCGCTCCAAAGCGCGACTGGGCCGTAAGCAACGCTTCAAACAGGGTTTCACGCGGACGCACCGCCATCCGGGCCTCCATCATGATCTGATGCAGCATCTCACCGGCGATCCGGCGGCGATCCCGGGCGCGCGGGGTCTCGGGCATTGGCAGGCTGGTCGGGGGCAGAATATGCAGCGTAATGCGCGGGAAGAGACGCTGTTTAACCAGCCCCTTCAGGCGGCTGAAAAAGGTGAGTTCCGCCCCTTCGATCCGCACCGGCACCAGGGTTGCACCCGATTTAGCGGCAACAAAGCCGGCGCCATCATAGATCTTCATCAGCGAGCCGGTAATGGAGATGCGCCCTTCCGGGAAAATGACCACCGGCCGCCCCTGTTCAATCAGGCGCACCAGATGTTTGATCATCATCGGTTTGGTGGGGTCGAGGGGCACAAAATCGATTATTTTTGCCAGCCAGCGCATATACCACTGCTGGCTGATGGAGGTATAGACCGCAAATACCGGGCGTACCGGCAGAAACAGCGCCAGCAGGATCCCATCAATAAAGGAGACATGATTAGGGGTAATGAGCACGCGCTGGCCGTGCAGCGCCCGGGTGTCGCCCGTCAGGCGAATGCGGAAAAGAATACGGAAAAGTGTACGCAAGAATCCCATTAGTAGACCAACTCCCTTTGCCTGTAATTTTACCGGGAATGTTAAATTGTGGCAGATTACACGAGAAGTGCGGCAGGGGCGACAGCTATATCAGAAGCAAAAAAAAACCTGCGCATCTGCGCAGGTTGGTGCAAGTGATGAGTACGAAGACGTACTAAGAATTCTCACCAATCAATACCTCTGGGATCTTGATTGTGGCTGTTGGCCACCCGCTTCGCCAGCGGTAAAACGCAAGCGAATGAGCCTAAGTGCAACCAGTTGTGAATATTTTCCGCGCCTGTTACATATTGAGCAACAAGCAAAAAAATCGACGTGAAAAAGCGGCTTCTGTTGCCGCCGCACAGCCGGGGGAGTGCCCGGCGGGCTAGTGTAACTATTACACTAAATCCTAAGAGATCGGTCACGTTTGTGATGAGGCCTCTCTTCTCCAGGCTTGAACAGGCCTCGCTTTTCCGCAACACTGTTATCTGTGTAAACGCTTACCCTAAAACAGAAGGTGTCCAATGGCGACAATTAAGGATGTGGCCCGGGTGGCTGGCGTATCTGTCGCCACCGTCTCTCGCGTAATCAACGATTCGCCGAAAGCCAGCGAGGCTTCACGTCAGGCCGTGCACAGCGCCATGGAGTCGCTCAACTACCACCCCAACGCCAATGCCCGCGCTCTTGCCCAGCAATCTACCGACACCGTCGGGCTGGTAGTCGGAGATGTCTCCGATCCCTTCTTTGGCGCCATGGTGAAAGCCGTTGAGCAGGTTGCCTATCAGACCGGCAATTTCCTGCTGATTGGCAACGGCTACCACAGCGAACAAAAAGAGCGCCAGGCCATCGAGCAACTTATTCGCCACCGCTGTGCCGCGCTGGTGGTACACGCCAAGGTGTTGCCGGACGAGGAGCTTATCCATCTGATGAAGCAGATCCCCGGCATGGTGATCATCAACCGCATTATTCCCGGCTACGAGAAACGCTGCGTGGCGCTGGATGACCGCTACGGCGCCTGGCTTGCCACCCGCCATCTGATTCAGCAGGGGCATACCCGCATCGGCTATCTCTGCTCCAACCATCAGATTTCAGACGCGGACGACCGGCTGCAGGGCTATTACGATGCCCTGCGCGAAAACGGCCTTCCCTGCAACGACCGGCTGGTGACCTATGCCGAGCCGGATGAGAGCGGCGGTGAACAGGCGATGACCGAACTGCTGGGACGCGGGCGTAACTTTAGCGCCGTGGCCTGCTATAACGACTCGATG
>DKMV01000029.1 GCA_002469605.1 Leclercia sp. UBA7405 | reverse complement strand
CCGTTCAGGTGAGCGGCAAAGACGAAGTTCCAGTTAAGACGGGCGGCCAGCAGCGCGCTTTCGGTGCTGGCTCCCAGCAGAAAGCCCTGGGCCGGAATGGCGGGCTGCGGCGTGGCGCGCAGTTCGTTCTCAGAGGGGGTCAGCCAGCCGTCGAGCTGGGTCAGCTGCTCGGCAAAGCTCCCCTTCTCCTGCGGGTTCAGCCCCTGCTGAAGGGCGCGGGTGGAGAGCGGCAGGCCGCCGGGGGCTTTACCGACGCCAAGATCGACGCGGCCCGGCGCCAGGTTTGCCAGCACGTTGAAGTTTTCTGCCACCTTATAGGGGCTGTAGTGTTGCAGCATCACGCCGCCGGAGCCGACGCGGATCCGCGAGGTCTGCCCGAGGATCCAGGCGATCAGCAGCTCCGGCGAGGGGCTCGCCAGCTGGGGGGTATTGTGGTGTTCGGCGATCCAGAAGCGGTGATAGCCTGCTGCTTCCGCCTCTTTCGCCAGCCGTAAGGTACGCGCCAGCGCCTCGGCGGGGGTGTCGTTTTCCGCAACGGGACTTTTATCCAGAATGCTGATTCGCCAGGACATGTTTTCTTCTCGTTTGACTAAACATGTCGTCATTATTAAAGGGCGATTTCACCTCTGAAAAACAATTAATTTACATTTGGTTTGCCGGAATTCAGATATGCGCCGTGGCGCGCAGGTGGGCGACCAGAGCATCGGCCTGCTGGCGGGAGGTAATGCGGACAAAGCGGATGTGGGCAAATTGCGGGTTAGCCATATCGGCCTCGTAGCGCGCGCGGTTGCTGCGCCAGGTTTTGATAGTCCAGAGCAGCACCGATTCGCGGCTGAAAAAGGAGCGGCGAAAGCTCTCCCGGTTGCCGGTGCCGGGCCACAGCTCCTGTTTCGTCCAGGCGCGTCTGGCCGCGCGCAGCACCGCCTGGCGCAGGGTGCGGAAAAAACCGTAATCCACCCACACCACCAGATCGACTTCCCGCCACTTAATGCCCCGCGTGCGGTTGTAGTTACCGTCCAGCACCCAGCCAGGGGTGGCAGAAAGCCGCTTTTCCAGCCTGTCGAATAGCGCCTCGTCCGGCGTGCCCTGCCATTCAGGGCACCAGTAAAGGGTATCCATTTCAATATAAGGAAGCTGAAGTTCGGCGGCGAGCCGTCGCGCCAGGGTACTTTTGCCGCTGCCGCTGGTACCAATAAGATTAATTTTCACGTAGCCGGACCCGATAAGACGTTAACCGGCGCACATGTTAACGTTTAATGTATGTTAATGAAACGCCATTTCTGGGGGGCCGATTTTTACCACGGCTAGATTTATTTCCGCCTGTTTAACTTAAGTTACTATATTCCCCCAGGCCGTTTTTTACGCGGCGGGTAAATTTTTCATTTTTATTACACCAATGCTTCTGCGCTAATAAAAAATATTAGCCGGAGCGCTTTCTAATTTCATTTAATTTATAGAGAATACGCCAGCCGGTTTATTTCAGAACAAGATATTAATATTGCCTGCTATTTTAACGGGCGGAATCTCTTTTACGTTGATATCACCATGGAGTGACTCATGAGGCGTAACAGTCCTGTTACACAAAACGAGTATTTACTTAACGAGGGCGCGACTTTAATGTCAACCACCACGCCCCAAAGCCATATTACCTACGCCAATTCCGCTTTTATTGCAGCCAGCGGTTATAAAGAAGAGGCGCTTATTGGCGAGCCGCATAATACCATCCGCCATCCGGATATGCCCCCCGAGGCCTTCGGTGATATGTGGTTTACCCTGCAACAGGGCGAGAGCTGGACGGGGCTGGTAAAAAACCGCCGCCAGAACGGCGACCACTACTGGGTGCGGGCTAACGTCACACCCGTCTATCACAACGACAACCTTACCGGTTATATCTCGGTACGTAATATTCCCCCGCGCGCAGAGATTGCCGCCTGCGAAGCGTTATACCAGCAGGTGCGTAATAAAAAACTTAAAAGCCATCATTTTTATAAAGGCGTACTGGTGCGTCGCGGGCTATTTTCTTTGCTGTCGTTATTTAAAACTCTCAGCATCAGAAAGCGGGTTAATTATGGGCTGGGCCTTACGGCGCTGGCGATAATAACGATGTTCACGTTTATAAACGGCATAGCGGCACATCTGGCCGGGGTTAGTAGTGTTTTTATTCTGCTGGGGTGGTACCTCAACGCGCAGCTCTGCCGGCCGTTAAAAAATATTGTTAACCAGATGCAGCGCGTGGTTTCCGGGCGAAAAACCGATTATTACCATTTCGATCGGGTGGATGAAATAGGCCTAATGATGCGCCTGGTTAATCAGTCGGGGCTGAATTTACATTCTCTGGTTGATGATGTTGGCACGCAAATTAGCGGCATCAGCGACATTAGCCAGCAGGTGGCAACCGAGGGGGCGGCATTACAGGCGCGAACGGAGGAGACGGGGGACGATCTGCGGCAGACGGCGGCGGCCGTGGAGGAGATTGCCAGCGCGGTGAAACAGACCGCAGAGACCGCCGCCGACGCCACGGCAATGGCCGACAGCACCCGCGCCAGTGCCCACGACGGCGAGGCGATAATGAAGCAGGCCATCGCCATGATGGAGTCGATAGCCCGGGATAACGGTCAGATTGTCGATATCATCGGCGTCATTGACCGTATTGCCTTCCAGACCAATATCCTGGCACTGAACGCGGCGGTCGAGGCCGCCCGCGCCGGTGAGGCCGGACGCGGTTTTGCGGTGGTGGCCGCAGAAGTGCGCAACCTGGCGCAGCACTCCGCCTCGGCGGCAAAGGAGATCAAAATCCTGATCGAAAAAAACGTCGCCAGCGTTAATGCCGGGGTGCATATGGTCGGGCAGACCGAAACTCACCTGACGGCTATGACCGGCAACGTGATGTCCATGTCGGCTCTGATTAAGGAGATCGGTCACGCCACCCGGGAGCAGACCCGGGCGCTGACGCTGATTAACGCCTCTATCGCGCGCATCGGGGTCATGACCCACAATAATAGCGGGATGGCGGATCAGGTGACCCAGGCGGCGAACCACCTGACCCGGCGAACCACCCGCCTGCAGCAGGCGATTGCGGTCTTTGGCGGTTAACGCCCCTGATACTGCTCGTCGGTCACTTTTTCCAGCCACTCTACCGGGCTGCCGTTTACCGCTTCGGCAATGGCGATGTGGGTCATTGCCGTTGCCGAACTGGCGCCGTGCCAGTGTTTCACGCCAGGCGGGATCCAGGCGATATCGCCCTGATTTAAAACTTCCGGCTCTTTGCCCCACTCCTGCAGCCAGCCGCGCCCCTGGGTGACGATCAGCGTCTGCCCCAGCGGATGGGTATGCCAGGCAGTACGCGCCCCCGGCTCGAAGGTGACGGTCGCGCCGCCCACCGCGGCAGGCTCGCTGGCCTGGAACGGGGCATCGATACGCACGCTACCGGTAAACCAGGCTTCCGGGCCCTGCACTGAAGGTAAGGAACCACTGCGGATAATTTTCATAATTACTCCTCTTTTGCTGTTGGCTTAACAGTAGCGCACAACCCCGCCTGGGATTAGACTGCATAATCAGAAAGCACCCATGAGCCAAATTCATATATGCGGGATCCCCATGCTGAAAGACAACGTTAACGATCTTATCTCCTTTATGGTGGTGGCCAGGGAGCGCAGCTTTACCCGCGCCGCCGCCCAGCTTGGCGTCTCCCAGTCGGCGCTCAGCCACGCCATGCGCAACCTGGAGGCGCGCCTCGACGTGCGTCTGTTAACCCGCACCACCCGCAGCGTGGCCCCTACCGAGGCGGGCGAGCAGCTCTTCCGGCGCTTAAGCCCGCACCTGCTGGAGATCGAGCAGGAGCTTGCTGCCCTGCGCGACGCGCGCGACAAACCGGCGGGCAATATCCGCATCACCGCCGGGGAGCACGCCCTGACGGCGGTGCTCTGGCCGGTGCTGAAGCCCTTTATGGCCCGGTATCCGGATATTCATATTGAGGTGTCGGTGGATGACGGCCTGACGGATCTCGTCGACGGCCGTTTTGACGCCGGGGTGCGCCTGGGGGAGCAGATTGCCAGAGATATGATTGCGGTGCGGATCGCCCCGGATATGCGCATGGCGGTGGTGGGCTCGCCGGACTATTTTGCCCGCCACGGCATGCCGGACACCCCGGAGCAGCTGGAAGACCACCGCTGCATCAACCTGCGGTTGCCCACCCGCGGTGGCCTCTACGCCTGGGAATTTGCCAAAGATGGCCGGGAATTGCGGGTGCGCGTCGAGGGGCAGCTAACGCTTAATAACCTTGAGCGCCGGCTCGATGCTGCCAAAGCCGGTCTGGGGCTGGCCTACGTGCCGGAAGATACGATCCAGGCCGCCGTGGCCGACGGGCAGCTGGTTCGGGTGCTGGAGGACTGGTGCCCCGCTTTTGCCGGCTATCATCTCTACTACCCCAGCCGTCGCCAGCACACCACCGCCTTTACCCTGCTGGTAGAGGCTCTGCGCCAGGGGTAAGATTTTCCGGATAAACACAGCCGTTCGACTGATAACTGACGGGGCAAAAAGCCGGAAAGCCGTTTCAAAAAAGCGCGTGCTCGCTCCCCTGTAGCCCCCGTCTGCTCTGACCAGAACCATTCTTTTGAGCCACCTCTCTTTCGCCTCGTTATATTTTGCGTCACTAACTATTTGCGGGTAGGATGCTTCGCCATGTTTTGCCTTATCCATACGCAGAAAGACTGGAAAGGCAGCATGTTTCCGCGCAAAGGCAATCGTTTGTTCTGCCGCCGCCGGAGAAGGGATGTCATTAAGATGATTCAGACAGGTAAACAGGTAACTCAATGAAAACAAGCAATAAAAGCGCAGCCGAGCACCGTGCGGCGAAACGCCGCTGGCTGGATGCCCACGAAGACGGGTATCACAAGGCGATGGGCAACCGTCAGGTGCAGATGATCGCCATCGGCGGCGCCATCGGTACGGGGTTATTTTTAGGCGCAGGCGCACGTCTGCAGATGGCGGGTCCGGCGCTGGCGCTGGTCTATCTGGTATGCGGGATCTTCTCGTTCTTCATCTTACGCGCCCTGGGCGAACTGGTACTGCACCGCCCTTCCAGCGGCAGCTTTGTCTCTTACGCCCGCGAGTTTCTCGGCGAAAAGGCCGCCTACGTGGCGGGCTGGATGTACTTCGTTAACTGGGCGATGACCGGTATTGTCGATATCACCGCCGTGGCGCTCTATATGCACTACTGGGGCGCCTTTGGCGATGTCCCCCAGTGGGTCTTTGCTCTGGGCGCGCTGGCGATAGTCGGCACCATGAACATGATCGGCGTAAAGTGGTTCGCCGAAATGGAGTTCTGGTTTGCGCTGGTAAAAGTGCTGGCGATCGTTATCTTCCTGGTGGTGGGCACGGTCTTCCTCGGCACGGGTAAGCCGCTGGACGGCAACGCCACCGGCTTCCATCTGATTACCGATAACGGCGGTTTCTTCCCGCACGGCCTGCTCCCGGCGCTGGTGCTGGTCCAGGGGGTAGTCTTTGCCTTTGCCTCTATTGAACTGGTGGGCACCGCCGCAGGCGAGTGTAAAGATCCCCAGACCATGGTGCCAAAAGCGATCAACAGCGTTATCTGGCGTATTGGCCTGTTCTACGTTGGCTCCGTGGTGCTGCTGGTACTGCTGCTGCCGTGGAACGCCTATCAGGCGGGTCAGAGCCCGTTCGTTACCTTCTTCTCGAAGCTGGGCGTGCCTTATGTGGGCAGCATTATGAACATCGTGGTGCTGACCGCGGCGCTCTCCAGCCTTAACTCCGGCCTCTACTCTACCGGGCGTATCCTGCGCTCCATGTCGATGGGCGGTTCTGCGCCGAAGTTCATGTCAAAGATGAGCAAGCAGCAGGTGCCTTATGCCGGGATCCTCGCCACTCTGGTGGTCTATGTATTCGGGGTGTTCCTGAACTATCTGGTGCCGTCCCAGGTGTTTGAGATCGTGCTGAACGTGGCCGCGCTTGGCATTATCGCCTCCTGGGCCTTTATTGTGGTCTGCCAGATGCGCCTGCGTAAAGCGATCAAAGAGGGTAAAGCCGCTGACGTCAGCTTTAAAATGCCGGGGGCGCCCGTCACCTCCTGGCTGACCCTGCTGTTCCTGTTCAGCGTGCTGGTGCTGATGGCGTTTGACTACCCGAACGGCACTTACACCATCGCCACCATTCCGCTGCTGGCAGTGCTGCTGATTGCCGGCTGGTTCGGGGTGCGTAAGCGCGTGCATGAGATCCACAGCACCGCGCCGGTACATCCGGACGATGAAAAGCGCGATGGTCCGCTGACCGAAGAGATCTCCCGCTAATAGCGGGATCGAAAAAGGGAAGGCATAACGCTTTCCCTTTTTATTTGCAGCTTACAGCGCGATGCGAATTACGTCATCCGGCTGGGTCGCTTCCTGCTGACGGCTGGACTTCTGCTTCACCGTCACGTACAGAGTTTTACCGTCGGCCGACAGCGCCAGGCTGTTCGGGAAGGTCGGAGTATCGAAGGTCTTTGTTACCTTGTAAGTCTTAGCGTCGATCACGCTCACCTTGCCCGCTTCGCGGTGGGTTACGTAGGCTTCGTTACGGGCCGGGTTAAAGAGCACCGCCAGGGATTCCGGCGCCGCCACCTTCTCCATCACCGAGCCGTCCTTCAGGGAGACCACCAGCACTTCCGGCTGTTTAGAGTCGGTGATAAAGGCGCGCTGGCCCGCCACGTCGAGGCTCAGGTTCAGGTAGAAGTGCTCTTTGCCGTCGTCCTGCACTTTTTTGCGGCTCAGCACTTTGTTTGTAGCGGTATCGATGGTCAGCAGTTCGCCGTCACCGTTGGTGGTGTAAAGGCGTTTTGCTTTCTCATCCAGCGCCAGACCGGTGCTGAACTTGCCGGTGCCGGTGATGGTCTCTTTCAGCTTCAGGGTTTCGCCGTCCACCACCCAGATAACGCTCTCTTTGCCAATGCCGGTGATATAGACGGTGTTGGTGGTTTCGTCGGCCACCAGCTCGCGCGGTTGCAGCGGTTTAACAGTTTCGCTGCGCTTGCGCTCGTCCAGCACCAGGCGCCCTTTCACCTCGCCGGTTTTGGCGTCAATGGCGGTGACCGCGCTGTTGGTGGTGTTGCCAAACCACAGGGTCTGGGTGGCGTTGTTAATGGTGGCGCCAAACGGCTTCAGATCGTTATGAATCGCCTGCGTCACCTCGAGGGTGACGGGATCAAGGCGATACACCACGCCGCCTTTATCGATTTTGCGGCTCTGGGTAGTCGCCACCCACAGCGCATTTTCCTGCTGGCTGACGGCCATCTCGTAGGCACCTTTCCCCACCGCTTTACGCAGCATCTCTTCTGCGGCATGAACATTAAATGTGCCCGCTACCAGCAGAGAACCCAGCAGCAAAGCCCCACGCAGACGCGGTGAAGACAGAGGACGTAAATTCATAACAACTCCCTTTTAAACATATGTGGTATGGCTGACATCGCTTCCGTCCGGCAAAGTCATGGCTTCGCCTTGTTGTGAATGAGAATAGTAATCATTATTTGTTTGAATGTGGAGTAATTCTTCCCGCTGGCGCGACAAATTCATTTTTTTATCTACACTTGCGTTAACGCAATGTGCTGTTAACGTTTTCAAAACTTTTACAAAAGCTTTAACATATAAGCACATGTTCCATTTGGTTCGT
>DKMV01000190.1:4398-11606 GCA_002469605.1 Leclercia sp. UBA7405 | reverse complement strand
CAGGCTGGCGTTCTGCGCGTCGATGAACTCGCGCAGGGTGGCGGCAGTGGTGAAAGCCCCTTCCGGGATCTCCGGCACTACGCTGAACTCTGCCTCGAGGTTTTCAGGCTGCAGCGCCAGGGCGTGAACAAGATTACCCATGTCCAGCACCTTGGAAGGGGCGCGCGGGATGGTTTTGGCGACGTGGCGGGCTTTGAAGTACATCAGGCTGACCCGGGCATCCTTCACCTGAGTGGAGCTGATCCCGTTCGCTGCGTGATAAACGTCATTCGGCAGACCTTCATAACGGCCAGGTTCAAAGTACGCCGGGTATTCCGGGACCGGTTGTGAAGGTTGCTCTTCCGGCGCGCTCGCTTTCTCCTCTGATGCTTCGGTGGTCGACTCCTCCGTGGTGGCGTTCGCCAGCTCCGGCGCCGCGGCGGCCAGCACCTCAGCCGGGTTCAGGGTATCTGTTTGCGGATCAGCTGCATCAACGCTTTCGCCTGGTGGTACCGCATCAACAGTTTTGTCTTTTTCTGGCTGAGTCGCTTCCATCTGCACATCGCTGGTGGTCTCCGCTATGGTTTCCGGTTTTTCTACTTCATTTGAGGGAATATTGATGGCCGGGTTAGTATTTCCACCCAGCAGGCCATCGATGGAGAACATGCCGCCGCCTAGGTTCGCGACCTGCGGCTGGCTGATTGCTGCTGGCTCTTCCACTGTCACCTTGCGGCCTGCGCGAGGATCTTCATCCCACTCTGGATAGCCCTTTGAACGCTCGCCATTTTCATAGATGCCGTTCGCGGTGAACCATTCACGAACCAGTTTACGCAGTTCGACCGTGGTTATATCTCCACTCCAGGGAAGTGCACGGGCAATGCCAAAAATACTGTCAGCGTTGTAATCGGTAATATCAGAGGTTTTGCCGAGCACCTTGAGTGCCTTGGAGTGAGCCTCGTCTTTTTTGTCAGCCAGTTCTTTGGCGGCCATAAGCTGCGCACGGTTGATTTTCCCGGGTACGGCGTCCGGATAGAGCATGGCGATCGCAATCTCGATGCTCAGGTTCGCCATGTTCTGCGGCACTGCGCGCTTATACGGCTCCGAAGGTTGTAGCTCTTCTGATTTCTGGTCTTTTTGAATACCTATATCATCAATGCGATGGCCGGCTGCCCATTCACTGGTCAGGATGTCGTGGTCACTGGCCTCAGTAGCCACCCAGATTCTGGTGAAGCGAAGTACCAGAGCCAACTCGTGACGTTTTTCCTGGCTGAATACCTTTCGGACCGCGTTGGTATAGCTCCACAGGCCTTTGGTATCGAAATCCTTCAGCTCTGGGCAGCTTTCAGCAGCAAGCAGAAGAGTCTGGACGTAGTTGTTATCGATGTCATTCTCCAACGCATGCAGTTCCGTATGTTCACCACGGGTGACATGATGGCGCAGTTCGTCCACCGTCAGTTGGGCAAGCAGCTGTTTGCGGAACGGCAATTTGCAGACGGGATAACGGGTATTCTCATCGTCGTTTTTTTCGATCCTGAGGCCGTTCTCAAACCGGACTTCTGGCACCTCAGGTTTTGCCGGAAGTTTCTCACTCTTCCAGTCTTCGACCAGCTGATTGCGATCACCTGCATCGGCTTCAATCCAGCTCGACATGTAGGATGCCATTAGCGCAGGTTCGTGCACTTTGTCCTGAGGAAAAACGTCTTTAACGGCCTGCACCAGTTTCCACTCGGTATGCAGGCTCAGATCGCCAATATCACCAACGTCATTTTTGGCCTGCATCAGGTTCTGGAAGTAAGCATTCCCCTCATCGGTCGCCAGTTCGTTGGCAACGATGTGCTGCTCCTGGCTGATCGCCGAAAGGTATTTATCACCCAATAGATGGACGGCGAAGCGAACCGCCGGGGTGCGATTTTCAAGCAGGGACGTTTTGCCGGTGCCTGCGGTATGAGTAGAGGTTACCGGCGCGGCAGGCAGTTCTTCATCACTGGTGGTCACTGGGGCGAGGGTGGTTTCACCCTGATCCGCGGCTCCGGGGATCACGTTCCAGGTGCGCTGGTCGTCGGCCAGCTCATAGCGTTCGCACCAGGTGAAATCCACGGTACCTTCTTCCGGGAGGTCGTCGTACACTGGGAAATCGGTGCGTACAGGCTTGGCGTAGTCTTTACCGCGGCCACTTTCAATTTCTGCGTCTTCCAGCGCAACGTCCATCATCAGCGCGGCGCGAGATTGAGTTTTGGCAGTGAACCAGACCACTGCATCTTTCTTACCGGATTTCTGAGTGGCTTTGACCACATAGAAAAATTCCATGTCAGATCCTCATTTTTGGATGTAAGATCCCCGGGCCAGAGATAGCGCCCATTGGGTGTGTTTTTGGTTTTGGTAAAAATTCCGGTGGAACTTTGGTCGGTGTCACCGGACGTACGGGCCGCCTTGCGCGGCTTTTACGTTATGCCTCGTGGGCCATCTGGTCGTAAGAGGCACAACGAACTGAACAGTAATTGCGTTGTTCGCGCGCCAGCTGCGCGCCGCGGATGAAGAGCAATTTGTTTTTAACTTCCTTCCCCTGCTCGATGGGCTTGCTGCAGTAAGCGCATTTTTTCTCTTGCATGACTCCCTCCGTTAATGGCTCAGGCCATTCCCTACACCATTAAGAAAAACTTCGACCAGCAGCTCGGTGGTGTAAGTACGCTCAATGCCGCGATGCAGATATAGCTTGCCGCGCTTGTTGGCGGATGCCGTCCAGGTGCTGTCTTTGTGCTTAACGAGCATGCCGGGCAGAACTGCGCCGCGGTTGACCGTCTGGGTGCCATAGTGCTGATGAACCATGATGATTCCCTCTCATTTGCCCTTGTCGCCAGGCTGGCGGAACGTTTCTTTAACCTGACAACGGTGCGCGTGTTGTCGATGAGGTAAAGTTACAAATTAATTTTGTATTTTACAAGGGTGAATACAAGATAATTTTGTTATTTAGGGCAATAAAAAACCCGCCACAAGGACGGGTTAGATATAACTCTTTGAATTATTACTTTATATTCTGAATTATGCTCATGACATCATCTTTAAGAAGGTCCAGCTCTCTAAGGGTAGTTTTGGCGTGCACAATCAAGCGGTTCTTTTCAGCTTCAGGCATTTGGTTAAAGAGCGCTAGGAGAGCCTTTTCCTTGTCATCGAGAGCATCGCGGCTGGAAGCCAGTATTTCCGAGACGCTTTCTTCAGGTTCATTCTCGTCTATTGGCATAAAGAACCAGTGTTCTGGTTTGCCGGTCACCGCAGCAAGTCGCTTTAGGCGCTCCCCTCTGGGCGTCGTTTCTCCCTTTGCCCACTGCTGAACCGCCTGGGGAGAGACGGTAACTCTCCTGGCAATTTCAGACAGGTTCCACCCAGTCTGATCCTGGATGAGCTGGAGCCTGCGAACAAAATTCTCATGCTGTTCTGTTTTCATATACATCATTTTACAAGCCCAACTTGTAGAACACATTGCAAGAATCACACAAGAAAAACTTGTTGGTGGTGTGTTTGTGTTGTAAAGTTTTCTTGTATCTCATTAGGGGGACCCATGAAAGCTGAATTAAAAACTTTAATTTGCTCAATTATGAGCCAAACGGAACTAGCTAGGCGCCTCGGCACAACACCGCAATCTGTGAGCCTCTGGCTTAACAGTGAGACGCCTGCTCACCGCGTTATTCCAATCTGTGAAGCCCTGAACTGGAAAGTTACGCCGCATCAAATGCGTGACGACATTTACCCGAATCCCACTGACGGATTACCAAAGTAGGAGCACTGACAATGCAAACACTTTCTTTTCAACAGAATAACAGAGCGCCGTCAGAGCGCCTGAAATTCCAGTATCAACATGACGAAGCCGAAGGTCAGCCGGTCGATCACCGCGCCCTCTGTTCTGCTGTTCGCGCCTGGGCGGCGACAGAGGGCCGCGTGGCTGTCGCGCTGGCCATTAAGATGGCAGTTGAGGAATCCGGGCTCGATGGCATCGACGCAAGCGGAAGCCCCGACGTGTGGAACGTGAAGCTTTTTCGCTGGCTGGACAATCACGAGAAATCACCGGCCTACCAGGCAAACGTCGAGCAGCTGGCGCCGGTAATAATTTCGGTTCTGCCGCTGGCGTACCGGGATCGCGTGGTTAAGCACGACTGCTTCGCGGTCCGTGTAGCCAGGTCGTTAAAAGAGGATGCAGAAGCCATTCAGGCTGTCGTTCTCAAAGCCCCCAGACACGAGCGCCTTAAGGAAATCAGCGAGAGCATCGTGGCCAAGCTCTACCTGGACGGACCTGATTCTGTTGCGCCCATCATGGCGATGGTTACAACGATGCTGGGTGGTGCGCTATGACGGGCTCAGAAATGGCGAAAGCCGCGGTGCGCGAACACCAACGGCTTTCAGGTGCAAGAACTGTGCGTAATTGCGGAGATAAGTATGCCAAACATGGCTGAAGTTATCAATTTCCCCAAAAAAACCGAGCAAACAGGAGGTCCTATGGCCGACCTGTCCAACGGGTACACCCGGATCGCCAACGAGATTCAGAAGCTCAAACCACGCCTGCGCATGTCGGGGCGTGAATGGCAATGTCTGGAGGCGGTTATCTGGTTGACCTACGGATGGAACAAAAAACAGGACCGGGTTACTAATACCGTCATCGCAGGGCTAACAGGCTTGGCTGATACGCATGTTTCAGACGCAATCAGTTCTCTGGCTGAGCGTGGAATCATCTTCAGTCACAAGCAGGGCGTGATGAAAATTGTCGGTATAAATACTGACCTGAATGCCTGGATATTGGACAAACCGAAAACGGGAAAACTCTTCCCGAAATCGGGAAAATCCTTCCCGAAAACGGGAAAAACCTTCCCGGAAACGGTAGCCACCCAAGACTATAACAATAACAATATTAAAAGATCATCGTCAGAGAATTCTGGCGAATCCTCCGACGACCGGCTGAACAAGTTTTTATCAGCTCACCCTGAAGCGGTTATTTTCACCCCCAACTTCACCAAGTGGGGAACAGTTGCTGACCAGCAATGCGCCGAGTGGATCCTCACTCTGCTCGAAAAAGTTAAACCCTTCCCGAAAAAACCCGTCATGGCCGCCTGGGCGAATGACGTGCGCCTGATGCGCGAGCTGGATGGCCGGAGCCATCGTGAAATCTGCGAGCTTTTCCAGTGGGCCAGCAAGGACGCCTTCTGGCACGCCAATATCCTTTCCCCTGCAAAGCTTCGCGCAAAGTGGGACACGCTCTCACTTCAGCGCGACGCTGCCGCCTGTCGCACCACAACCGGTGGCGTCCCGGGCATCGACTTCAACAACACAGACTGGATCAACGAGGTGTTCGATGGAAAGACTATCTGAGCAGCTGGCGAACTGTGACCGCGAGAGTTTCCGCCGTATCGCCCATGGCATGCCTGAGGCCCCGGCAGAGCGCCCGGCTGTCGAGCAGACGGCGGAGATTTTCAACGGCCTGTTCAGTGCACTGCGCGCCGCGTTCCCGGCGGCAATGGCCGTTTTCCGTGAGCAGAGCGAGTTCAACGAGCTGCGCCGCCAGTGGCTGATGGCGTTTCAGGAGAACGGGATCACCACCATGGCCCAGGTCGCCGCCGGCATGCGTGTCGCTCGCCGCCAGGAGAAGCCGTTCCTGCCGTCTCCGGGCCAGTTCGTCGCCTGGTGCAAGGAGGAGCGCTGCCTGCTGGGGATCACCGTTGACGACGTGATGACTGAGTACTGGAAGTGGCGCCGCCTGGTGTTCCGTTTCCCGACCAGTGAGCAATACCCCTGGCCAACGCCGGTGCTTTACCACATCTGCACCGAGCTGCGACGCCAGAGTACCGATCGGCAGATGACCGAAAACGAGATGCGCCAGGCCGCCGGCAAGGTCCTGGCTGGATGGGAAGAGCGCGTCGCCGCAGGTAAGCCCGTACCGCCAATCCGCCGCGCCATCGCCGCGCCGGCTAAAGCCAGCGGTCCTACGCCAGCAGAGATCCTGATGGCTGAATATAAAAAACGCAAAGCAGCAGGGCTGATTTAACAGGAGAAATCATGGAAACCGTCATTCAAGCACTGGAAAAAATGGGCCGGGCAACATACCGCGAAGTGGCAGCTCGTCTGGATATCGAGCCTGTGGAAGCACTGAACATGCTACGCGAACAGCGCGAGCAGGGCAGGTGTGATTTCTCCGATGGCGGCTGGTTTGTTGGCAGGCTGAAGGACCAGAAGAACGCCCCTGCACCAGCTCCGGATGCCGCCGCTAAAGCGCCATTGCGCGGCGAAGAGCCGAAGGAGATCAGCGTAGAGGGGATCACCCGCCTGCTGGCGCAACGCGGCACCATGGACACGGTGGCAATCGCCAGGGAGTTTGGACGTAACGCGCGTGGCATCACCGCATGGATGGGTTCACTGGCCCGCCAGGGCGTCGTGATGAAGATCGGCCAGGGCAGGGGAGTAACCTGGTCACTGCCGGCACCAGCAGCACCAGCAGCACCAGCAGCACCAGCAGCACCAGCAGCAGAGGCAATCAGCGTAGAGCATGAACTGACGAAGGCCGGCTCGGAGGAAGATATCGCGCAGATTGTCAGTGAGATCCCCGCGTTCACCGAAGGGCGCGCCGCCAGCATGTCTATCCCGGCTTCCCGGATGATCTCCCGCGAAATTCGTCGGACCAAAAACAGGCTGGCGCAGCTGACAAAATTACAGGACGCCGTGCGCACCGTTACCCGCCATAAAAAACTCGTGCAACAGCTGGTGAATCGGGAGGCAGAAAGTGGCCAGTAACAATCTCTGGGCAATCATCGGCGCTCTCCAGCACCGCGGGGCCATCACTCCCCGTGAAGTCTGCCTGCTGCTGGGCTGCAGTAACAAAAAGGCCCACAGGCTGCTCGAGCATCTGGTTCTGGTGGAAGCGGTTAAGAACGTCGGGAAACCCTACCACCCGGTTTACGAACTGCAGGCTGGTGGTGAATCCCGGATCAAACCGGTACGGGTGAGGGGCAAGAAACCCTGTGTTGCCGAATCCGCGGTGAAAGCCAGCGCCAGGCCAGAACCAGTGGTTAGTCACACACCCAAAATCGCAGAAGTTTGCCGCCAGAACTGGCAGGGCTATCAGATCCACAAAATTTTCGGGAGCGCACGGGTATGAACCATTCACTGAATAACAAAGAGCTGGTGGCCGTTGGTCATCAGTTTGCGAAGGCAATGAGCAGCGACACGCCGATCATCGATATGGCGAAGAT
>DKMV01000190.1:3524-4346 GCA_002469605.1 Leclercia sp. UBA7405 | reverse complement strand
GATCATCGATATGGCGAAGATTGTTTCCCGACTGGCCGAACGGCTGGACTGCACTACCGCGGCTCTGCGCGAGATGACTAAGAATCGGGATGCGCTGGCTGCGGAGAATGCGCACCTTCTGAACGGCGCAGCCCGAGAACTCAACACTTCGTGGATGTTTCACAAAACGATGCTCGGCGCCCAGGCGGCTTTGGTATGCCTATCTCATGGATACCAGGCTGCAGCTCGCGAATGGCTGGAAGGTACCACCGACGAGGCCGGTGCTGAAATTCCTGATGATATTTCTGTTGGTGAACTGCATGAATGGTTCGACAGCCAGATGGTAAGCAATGACGGGAATAGTGGATTCCTGACCAGAGCAGAAGCAGAAGAGGCCATCAAAAAGGCGTGTCCGGCTACCGACGCCTTCCGGGCTGAAGCGCGGGCTCAGGGTGTGGAGATGTTTGCAGAGCAGCAGCGTTCATTCATCGGCAAACCCAGCAAAAATGATGCAGCGTCCAGCTATTCATCTCGCGAGGCGATAAGCTTCGCAGCCCAACTTCGCAAAGGAGCAGCCCAATGACCAACAAACAGGCGCTGCGTGAAGCGGCAGAGAAGGCAGGTGCAGACAACCATACCCAAGACGAATGGTTCCACTATCTGAGGTGCTCATATCCCGCCACCGCGCTGGCTCTGCTGGATGAGCTGGAAGCCAAAGACACGAAAATTGCTGAACTGGAGGTGTTGATCGCGTTCAACCCTGCGCTGCTTGATGTAATAGCTGAACGCCAGCGACAGAGAGCTATTGAGGGATGGACTTCTGAGCATGACGACGCCTATCAC
>DKMV01000190.1:2873-3442 GCA_002469605.1 Leclercia sp. UBA7405 | reverse complement strand
GGCAGATGCGGCGGCCTGCTACGCGCTCCACGCACACAATCAAGGTGTCTCTACTCCGGCGCATTGGCCATGGTCACCTGATTGGTGGAAGCAGTCTGGTGCGCGTCGTGACCTTGTGAAAGCTGGCGCGCTGATTTTGGCAGAAATCGAGCGTTTAGATCGCGCCGCTGGCCGCAGCAACGGGGAGGGGTGATATGGACGCGTTACTGCAATACGCTTGCAGCCGGGTGGCTGAGCTGGAAAGCCTGCTGCTGGTGGATGTACCGGAAACGGTCTGGCCTGCTGAGGTTGGCCTGGTATTCTCGCAGCTGGAAAACGCCGGGGAGCTCCCGGGGCATCACCAGCGCCGCCTGAAGCATCACATCAACCGGATGTGGCTGGAGAGCATGCCGGTACCGTCAATTATCGTTGCTGCCCAGTCGTTGGCCGCCGCCATGGAGGAATACGCGTGAGAGAGATTATCGTTGATAACTTTGCCGGAGGCGGCGGGGCGAGCACCGGAATAGAACTGGCCACCGGCCGAAGCGTGGATATCGCTATTAATCACGACCCAAACGCCGTAGCCATGG
>DKMV01000190.1:0-2738 GCA_002469605.1 Leclercia sp. UBA7405 | reverse complement strand
ACACGACGAACCACCCGGATACGCTGCACTACTGCGAATCAGTGTTTGATGTGGATCCCTTCACCGCGACTGCTGGCCGCCCGGTGGGGCTGGCGTGGTTCAGCCCGGACTGCCGTCACTTTTCGAAAGCTAAAGGCTCGAAGCCTGTAGAGAAAGAAATCCGTGGTCTGGCGTGGATCGTCATTCGCTGGGCACTGGCGGTGCGACCGCGCGTGATGATGCTGGAGAACGTGGAGGAATTCCGCACCTGGGGGCCACTCATCGCTAACGGGGATGGCGGCCTGCGCCCGGACCCTGAACGCGCGGGGGAAACCTTCCATGCCTTCTGCGGAATGCTGTCTGGTGGTATACCAGCCGCGCATCCGGCGTTGGCAGAGTGCTGCGAGTTCCTGGGCATTGCAGCCGACGGTGTGCTTGCGCAGCAACTGGTGGCCGGTCTGGGTTATGCCGTTGATCACCGTGAGCTGCGCGCCTGCGACTATGGCGCGCCGACCATCAGGAAGCGATTCTTCATGGTGATGCGCTGCGATGGCGTGCCGGTAACCTGGCCGGAGCCGACCCACGGCGATCCGAAAACGCCAGCAGTGCAGAGCGGCAAGCTGGCGCCATGGCGTACCGCGGCGGAATGTATCGACTGGTCTATCCCTGCACAGTCCATCTTCGACCGCAAAAAGCCGCTGGCAGAGAACACGCTTAAGCGCATCGCGCGCGGCATCCAGCGCTTCGTGATTGATAGCGCTTCACCGTTTATCGTGAAGTGCAACCACACCACAACGAAAGGGAAATATGACTGTTTCCGCGGACAAGCGCTGGCGGAGCCGCTGCAGACCATCACCAAAACGCACGGCTATGCGATCGCAGTACCGCACCTGACAAAGTTTCGCACCGGAGCGACCGGGCAGCCGGTTACCGAACCTGCGCCAACGGTGACGGCTGGCACGTCAGCGCGCCCTGGCGGAAATGGGCATGCGCTGGGGATGGTAGAAGCTGCGCTGACGCCGTTCCTGGCTGGTAACGGTGGTAGCGAGTACCAGGCAAAACCGCGCCCACTGGAAAAGCCTGCCCATACCATCCTGAAAGAGTCCCGCGCGTGTGTTGTTGCGCCGGTGATCGCCCGGCAGTTCGGTAATAGTGTCGGCCACCGGGCAGACGAGCCGAGCGCAACGGTCACTGCTGGCGGCGGCGGTAAATCGCAGTTGGTCATGCCCACACTCATTCAGATGGGTTACGGCGAGCGCCCGGGGCAGGAGCCGCGCGTGCCCGGCCTGCATAAGCCACTGGGTACTGTTGTCGCTGGCGGTGGCAAGTTCGGGCTGGTGGCGGCGAATCTGGTTAAACACTTCGGCGGTAACTATCAGGGTGCTGGTGTAGCGCTGGATGAGCCAGCCCACACGGTCACCACCACGGATCATCATGGCCTAGTCACATCCCATTTGGTGATGCTGCGCGGGACCTGCCGTGACGGGCGGGTGGTCGATGCGCCAGCACCGGGGTTAACTGCCGGTGGCCTGCATGTGGGAAATGTTGAAACCAGCCTGGCGATTGATGGTTATGACGAGCAGCGCGCGGCGCAGGCGCTGGCATTCCTTCAGGAGTATTGCGGGAAGGATGCTGACGGTTTGGTGACTGTTGATGGCGTGGTCTATCGCATCGTTGATATCGGTATGCGCATGCTCCAGCCACACGAGCTGTACCGGGCGCAGGGGTTCCCGGATTGGTACATCATCGACCGAGACTATCGCGGAGTGAAGTACGCTAAGGATAAGCAAGTGGCCCGGTGTGGCAATGCGGTGCCACCGCCGTTTGCAGAAGCGCTAGTCAGGACCAACCTGCCAGAACTTTGTGCTGATAACATCGCAGCAGCATAACAACAGGCCTCTCCGGAGGCCTTGTTCGTACACAGAGACATATCAAACGAGCATGATCGGTAAAACCGATCGATATAAAAACATTGATCTATGAAATCGATTAATGAATAGACACAGCGAAGCAACAAAATACCAACCTGACAAATAGTGTCATTCCCTAGAAATATAATTAGCCACCACGTTGGCGCTCATAAAAGGCGCATCAGGTTTCCTTATCAGTCATTTACCCCGGAATTTTTGGCTGCCTGAAGTGTTAAAAATAACGAGCAATTTTTACACGTAAGTAGCGTAAAAAATTATCTAAATCATGCGGATAAATGAACTTGCGGAAACATATATTTCGCGTGCATACTTAAACCAAATGAACAAACACTGTTTATCCGTACAGTATTTTGATGTATGGTTTGATCGCTGCGGTAAGATGTTTGAATTCTTTGTCGGCCAACCTATTAGGAAATTAAAGCCATTTGTTATCTTGGTTTCGTAAGGGGAGCTTTCCCCGCCGGCAGAGATAAATTTGTTGATAGCAAAAAGGGGGTAAATGTGGCTGAGGTGTGTTCCGATGGAGGTGAATATTACGATCTCGTGAGGCGTTCAGACGGCGTTTCAGCCGGTTCTTTTAAGCTCCGGACCGGTGACCGAGTGCTGTTAAGCAGTGACGGCGTTGAGGTAGGGCATAAACATCTCCAGACGGACGAGCGCATCGTTGCCCGTGACACACTTGTCGAAATTGTGAAGGAGTTTTCGGCCCGCAATTGACCTTTTTAGTGCCTGAATAGCATAATGTTCCTATCGGCCTGAACAACCGATAACCTGACCACGATGCGCCACGGAGACAACTCCAATGGCGCAGTTACAACTCATCAAGCA
>DKMV01000257.1:356-2894 GCA_002469605.1 Leclercia sp. UBA7405 | reverse complement strand
GCGGCTCTGCCGGAAAATGCACGTTTGATGCACGCTTCTTCGTAGTCGCCGGTGGTCAGCCCTGCATCCGGGTGGATGCCGGTCGCCCCCATAAAGAACAGGTCCGCCTGGATGCGGTCAATGCCCTCAATGGTGGCCGCCCCTACGGTCACGATCGAGTGTTTAAACAGCCGCCCGCCGATCAGGATCACCTCAATCAGCGGATGCTCCACCAGCGCCAGGGCAATGCCGGGGCTATGCGTCACCACGGTAATCGCCAGATCGGCCGGCAGGCAGCGCACCAGCTCACCTGTGGTGGTACCGCCATCGATAATCACCACCTGCCCGGGAGAGATAAGCGACACCCCTTTTTGCGCCAGCCGCTTTTTAGCATCGGTGCGCAGGCTTTTGCGTTCGGCAAAGGTCGCCACCGCCGTTGAGGCTGGCAGCGCCCCGCCGTGCACCCGCTGCAGACGCCCTTCGGCCGCCAGCTCGCGCAGATCCCGGCGGATGGTGTCTTCAGAGACGGCAAATTCAAGGCTCAGGTCTCTGGATAGCACCTGACCGTCGGCGGCGAGTTTGTCGAGAATAAGCTGCTTGCGTTGCGTAGTGAGCATCGGGTTATTCCTGGGGTTGCACGTTTTAACTTGATCATGCACGAATTTGCTGATTATGATGGTCAGACTACTGACAGAGAGGCCATTATGCAATCAAAACGTGCAGATATACGCATTATCGACAGTAAGGTACTGTCCGATGACTGGTACTGCCTGAAGAAATATACCTTTGAAATCCAGCGCCACGACGGTGAGTGGCAGCGCCAAAGCCGCGAGGCCTATGACCGGGGCAACGGGGCCACCATCCTGCTCTACAATCGGGATAAAGGCAGCGTTATTCTCACCCGCCAGTTCCGCTTGCCGGCTTATATCAACGGCCATAACGGCTACCTGATCGAGGCCGCCGCCGGACTGCTCGACAATATGGATCCGGAGAGCCGCATTCGGGCCGAAGCCGAAGAGGAGACCGGCTTTCGCATCGCGCAGGTGGAAAAGGTGTTTGAGGCCTTTATGAGCCCCGGCTCGGTGACGGAGAAACTCTACTTCTACATAGCCGAATACCAGGCCCGTGACCGCACCGGCGCCGGCGGCGGGATCCGGGCCGAAGGTGAAGATATCGAAGTGCTCGAAATGCCGTTCGCCGAGGCGCTACAGGCGATTGACGACGGGCTTATCGTCGACGGTAAAACCATCATGCTGCTTTATCATCTTGCCCTGAAGGGCATTCTGTGAGAGCTCCCTGAAACCAATTTCAATTGTCGGGCCTGCAATCCGCAGGCATGAGCTGCACGAGAGAAAGGGATATCTCTCTTATCTTCTACACTTGCAGTAAAGCCACCAACCGGAGGAGCGCCCATGTCTGACTGGGATCCCGCGTTATATCTGCATTACGGCACGGAGCGCACCCGCCCGGCCAGTGAACTGCTGGCCCGCGTGCCGCTGGAAGAGGCCGCCCATGTGGTCGATCTGGGCTGCGGACCAGGCAACAGCACCGCACTGCTGCGCCAGCGCTGGCCCGGAGCGCAGGTAACTGGAGTGGATAACTCCCCCGCCATGCTGGCGCAGGCTCGCGCCGCCCTGCCCGACTGTCACTTTCTGGAAGCGGATATCCGCACATTTCGCCCGGAACGGGCGCTGGATCTTATCTACGCCAATGCCTCGCTACAGTGGGTGCCGGACCATTACACCCTCCTGCCGCAGCTGGTCGCTTTTTTGAAAATGAGCGGCGTGCTGGCTATCCAGATGCCGGATAACTGGCAGGAGCCAACCCACGTGCTGATGCGTGAAGTGGCGTGGGAACAGGGTTATCCGGACCGGGGCCGCGAGGCGCTGCCGGGGGTGCATGCCTATTACGACATACTGAGCGAGGCGGGATGCGAGGTGGAGCTGTGGCGCACTACCTACTACCACAGTATGGGTTCACATCAGGAAATTATCGACTGGGTCAGAGCCACCGGCCTGCGTCCGTGGCTGGCGGAGCTGAATGAGAGCGAGCAGGCACACTATCTGCGTCGCTATCATCAGCTGCTTGAGGAGCAGTATCCGCTGCAGGAAGACGGGCAGATACTGCTGGCCTATCCGCGGCTGTTTATGGTCGCCAGGCGGCAGCCCTGACGCCTGAAAGGTTAGGGAGTAAATAAGCTTAAGCCCGAGCCTCTTTCAGTAATTGCTGAATAATCTGCTCCTGCTTTTCGTAATTCTCCTCGCCAAAGGAGACATAGCGCAGCTGGCCTCTGGCATCAAAATAGTAGTGGGCGGGCCAGTACTGATTGCCGAACGCCGACCAGATTTTGTAGTTATTATCGGTAACTACCCGGTACGGCAACTGCCACTTCGCTACCGCCTTTTTCACCGAGTCGAGGGGTTTTTCCCAGGGGTATTCCGGGGTATGCACGCCAATCACTACTAGCCCCTGGTCCGCGTATTTTTTCGCCCAGTCGCGCACGTGGGGCAGCGCGTGCTGGCAGTTGATGCAGTCCCAGGTCCAGAAGTCGACCAGCAC
>DKMV01000257.1:0-249 GCA_002469605.1 Leclercia sp. UBA7405 | reverse complement strand
GGTCCAGAAGTCGACCAGCACTACCTTACCTTTTAACGACGCGGGCGTTACCGGCTCGCCGTTGATCCATCCGGTGCCGCCGCTCAGCGAGGGCATGGCGCTCGAGGGCGCGGCATCCACCACCGGCTGCAGCTTCGCAGGGCGGGTAATGGCGGGCGCCCATTGCAGCAGGCGCTGCTCAATCCTGTCGGCTACGCCGTTTGCCCCCTGTAACAGCCCGTTTAGCCCGCTGGCGGTAAGCACCACCGC
>DKMV01000191.1:1255-5512 GCA_002469605.1 Leclercia sp. UBA7405 | reverse complement strand
GGCGATATTACCTACCGCCACCTGGATTTTCTCTTTCTGCTCCTGAGTAAGGCCATCGCCGGTGACGCTGGCTTTGCCGTCGGTCACGTTGACCTGAACCTTTTCCGCGCCGGGGATATTCAGCTTTTTGAGGTGTTCGGTAACCTTTTCGGCCTGACCTTTATGATCCGTCAGGTTGTCCCAGAGTTTCTCGCCTGCTTCTTTAACAAAGTTAAAAAGACCCATTCCATCCTCCAGTGAGTAGTAAAGACAAAATAAGCTTAGCAGGTGAGAGCGGAAGCGGGGAAAAGAGACCCTCTCCGGGAAGGAGAGGGGGAGGGAATTAAACCCCTTGTTCCAGAATGCGAATATGGGTTTCCAGCACGTCGCTTTTCACCGCCTCGCTCCAGGCTTTCATGTGCGGGGTCTGCAGGTGCGCTTCCAGATGCGCAACGCTTTCCCACTGCTCAACCATAATGATCGAGTCCGGGGCCGTGGTCTGGAAGCTGACGCCAGCGGCGGTATCCACCATAGGCGCATAGCCGTGGCAGCCCTCTTCCTGCAGGACGGTCGGGATGATTTTGGCAAACTGCTCCAGCACCGCCTGGCGGTGATGTTGACCTGGACGCGTACGAATTTCAGCAATAACGGTAAGCATGGTTAACTACTCCTTTAATTCCAGGCTATCAGTTAAGCAAAAATTTCCGCCAGATGCTTGCGATATTCTGCGATATAGCGCGGCACGTCCGGCATTTTAATCACGTCGTTGGTGATAAAGGTCGGCAGCGGCTCCATCGCCAGGAACTGGTTAGCTTTGTGGAACGGCAGGTAAGCCCCGTCCACGCCCACGCCTTCGAAGAACTGATCTTTCTCGGTGAAGGCCTCCAGCGGTGCGTTCCAGGTGAGAGAGAGCATATATTTTTTACCGTGCAGCAGGCCGCCGGAACCATATTTTTTCGAGGCGTCGGAGCGGGTACGGCCATCGCTGGCGTACAGCGAACCGTGGCCCTCGGTGAAGACGTCGTCCATATATTTTTTCACGGTCCAGGGAGCGCCCATCCACCAGCCCGGCATCTGCCAGATAACGACGTCGGCCCAGAGGAAGTTCTGCACTTCGGCTTTAACATCGTATTCCGCTTCGGCGCGCACCACCCGGACATCATGCCCGGCGTCGCGCAGGAAGCCGTCCGCGACCTCGGTCAGGGTGTCATTCAGCTGGCCATTAGAGTGGGCGAATTTTTTTGCGCCGTTGATAATCAGGATGTTGCTCATTATTTGTCCTCGATGATTGAGTATGGCGAGGATTTTACGCGCGCAGGCGACCCGGTAAAATAGTCAAAATGTGCAAAGTCTTTTGCGTATTTCGCAATAATCCCGCTACCAGCTGACCTTCACTTCGAAACCGCCGTCAGCGGCATTGTCCATGGCTACCCGCATGCGGTGCAGGGCGGCAATGCGCTTCACGATCGACAGCCCCAGCCCGCTGCCGGTCTCGTCCTGGCCCGGCGGGCGGTAAAAGCGCTCGCCGATGCGGGACAGCGCCTCGGGGGTAATGCCCGGCCCGTTATCCCGCACGCTAAAGCGATGATTTTCCAGGGTCACGTCCACCACGCTGCCGCGCGGGCTGTAGCGCAGGGCGTTATCCAGCAGGTTACGTACCAGCAGGCTCAGGAGCAGCGGCTGGCCCTGGCGGATGACGTCAGGCGCCTGGTTATGCAGGCGGATCTCAATGCCCGCCCGCTGCGCCGCCGGGTAGATATCCATCACCGCCGACTGCAGCAGATCGGCCATGGAGACGGGTTCGATATCCTCGGGGCCGTCCAGCGAGTCGAGCCTTGACAGGGTGAGCAGCTGCTCCACCAGCCGCGAAGCCCGGTCGATGCCCGCGTGGAGCTGGTGCAGCGCCTTTTCCTGGGCGGCAGGATCGTCCAGCGACAATTGCGCCACCTCCGTTTGCACCTTAAGGGCGGTGAGGGGGCTGCGCAGTTCATGGGCGGCATCCGAGGTAAAACGCCGCTCGCGGCTCATCATCTCCCGGGTGCGGGCAAAAAGGTGGTTCAGGGCGTCGAGCAGGGGGCGCACCTCGCTCGGCACGCCGGCGGTGGGCAGGCTGTCGGTGGCGTCCGGGGCGCGATGACGCAGCGCCTGCGCCAGTTTTTTGAGCGGCCGCAGCTCGCGGCTCAGCAGCACAACCAGCAGCACCAGCATTAGCGGCAGCGCCACCAGCCACGGAACGAGCTGAGAGGTGACCACCTCCAGCGCCATCTCCTGACGGTACTCCCACTCCTGGCCGACCACGAGGCGGTACTTGCCGTCTGCGGAGGTGAGCCACAGGAAGCGCCACTCGTCGTTGTCACCCTCCAGATAGCCGTCGGTAAAGCCCTCCCGGCGATAGCGGTACGGGATATCCTGGCCGTTCTGGCCATCGTCCAGCACCCGTTTGCCTTCCGGGGTAAAAATCGCGAAGGCCAGCGCGTCGTCGTCAAGGTGGCCATGTTTCACTTTTTTCGGCACCTCGCGCATGCGCGCCGGGGCATTGAGTTCGTCGAGCTCCATAGTCAGCAGGCGTTTGGCAAACAGCATCTGTTGGGTATCAAAAAGCTTATCGAGCTTATCGGTGGTCTGCTGCCAGGCCACCAGGCTTGCCGCCAGCCACGCCGCCAGCGCCAGCACTAAAAAGAGCAGGGTGAGGCGCAGCTTCAGGCTGAGGCGTTGCGTCAGTTTCATGCGTCACCCAGGGTGTAACCGATGCCGTGCACGGTGCGGATAAACCCGCTCCCGAGCTTGCGGCGTAAATGATGGACGTGCACCTCTACGGCGTTGCTCGATACCTCGTCATCCCAGCTGTAGAGCTTCTCTTCGATAAGCTTGCGCGGCAGCACCCGGCCAGCATTGCGCAGCAGCAGCTCCAGCAGGGCGAACTCTTTTGGCTTCAGCGTCAGGGGCTCTCCCCGCTGGGTGGCGGTGAGGCTGACCGGATCCAGGGTTACCTCGCCGTGCTTAAGCTGGCTGCTGCTCTGTCCGTGGCTGCGGCGCACCAGGGCTTCCAGTCGGGCGGCCACCTCGATCAGAGCAAAGGGTTTACAGAGATAGTCATCGGCACCGAGACGCAACCCCTCAACGCGCTGGTTAAGCGCATCCCGGGCGGTGAGGATCAGCACCGGCTCGCGGCGCGCCTGCTCGCGCCAGGCGCGGAGGATCTCAAGCCCGTCGGTGCCGGGCAGGGTGAGATCCAGCACCACCGCGTCGTAAGGGGCGCTGAACAGCGCCGCCTGGCCGGTGCCGCCGTCGGTAAACCAGTCGACGCTAAAGCCCATTTTCGCCAGCCCGGCTTTAATGCCGTCGCCTATCAGCTTGTCGTCTTCCACCAGTAAAATGCGCACCCGTTTCTCCTTGCCCTTCGCCTGAGAAAAGCAGTAAACCCTTTACCGCTCATGGCTGTACAGTAAAAAAATATAAATTTTCGCCTTAAGAAATCGTTAAGGATTACCCTGTTAAATGAACAATGAAACGTTATTTAAGGGAGAGAATACGATGAAAAAGTTCGCTGCACTTGCTGCCATTATGATGCTGACCTCTGCGCCACTCTTTGCCGCCCAGGGCGGGTTTACCGGCCCTAACGCGGCCCAGACGCAAAACCAGACCCAGCAGGGCGGCTTTGTGGATGCCAACGCCAGCCTGACCACGGCGGCGAAAGCCAAAGATCTGAAGGACGACAGCTGGGTCAAACTGCGCGGGAACATCACTGAGCGCCTGTCGGATGACCGTTACGTCTTCCGCGATGCCAGCGGCACGGTTAATGTTGAAATCGACGATAAACGCTGGAACGGACAGACAATTTCCCCGCAGGATAAAGTAGAGATCCAGGGTAAAGTCGACAAGGACTGGAACGAGTTTGAAATCGAAGTGAAGCAGATCAACAAAGTAAACATGTAACCCCAAAAAGGGCCGGATCCCCGGTCCTTTTCTTTGTGACTCAACGCGTCAGATAAGGTAGTATCTGCGGCAATATTGCCTGAAGCCAACAGGTTTCTGAGTTGAGGAATCACACCAAATGAGCGATATGGCAGAGCGCCTCGCGCTACATGAATTCACCGAAAACGCCTACCTGAACTACTCCATGTACGTCATCATGGACAGGGCGTTGCCGTTTATTGGCGATGGCCTGAAACCGGTCCAGCGCCGCATCGTCTATGCGATGTCCGAACTGGGGCTGAACGCCACCGCCAAGTTTAAAAAATCCGCCCGTACCGTGGGCGACGTGCTGGGTAAATACCA
>DKMV01000191.1:0-1072 GCA_002469605.1 Leclercia sp. UBA7405 | reverse complement strand
GCACGGCGACAGCGCCTGTTACGAAGCGATGGTCCTGATGGCCCAGCCGTTCTCTTACCGCTATCCGCTGGTGGATGGCCAGGGGAACTGGGGGGCGCCGGACGATCCGAAATCCTTCGCGGCGATGCGTTACACCGAATCGCGCCTGTCGAAATATGCCGAAGTGCTGCTGGGCGAGCTGGGTCAGGGCACCGTTGACTGGGTGCCAAACTTCGACGGCACGCTGCAGGAGCCGAAAATGCTGCCTGCGCGCCTGCCGAACATCCTGCTGAACGGCACCACCGGTATCGCCGTGGGCATGGCGACGGATATTCCGCCGCACAACCTGCGCGAAGTGGCAAAAGCCGCCATCACCCTGATCGAACAGCCGAAGACCACCCTGGACCAGCTGCTGGATATCGTGCAGGGGCCGGACTACCCGACCGAAGCGGAGATCATCACCTCCCGCGCCGAGATCCGCAAAATCTACGAGAACGGTCGCGGCTCCGTGCGCATGCGCGCGGTCTGGACCAAAGAGGACGGCGCCGTGGTGATCACCGCGCTGCCGCACCAGGTCTCCGGCGCCAAAGTGCTGGAGCAGATCGCCGCCCAGATGCGCAATAAAAAGCTGCCGATGGTGGACGACCTGCGCGACGAATCGGACCACGAGAACCCGACCCGTCTGGTGATTGTGCCCCGTTCTAACCGCGTGGATATGGATCAGGTGATGAACCACCTGTTTGCCACCACCGATCTGGAAAAGAGCTACCGCGTTAACCTGAACATGATCGGCCTCGACGGTCGCCCGGCGGTAAAAAACCTGCTGGAGATCCTCACCGAGTGGCTGGCCTTCCGCCGTGATACGGTGCGCCGCCGCCTGAATCATCGTCTGGAGAAAGTGCTCCGTCGCCTGCATATCCTTGAAGGTTTGCTGGTGGCCTTCCTCAATATCGATGAAGTGATCGAGATAATCCGTACCGAGGACGAGCCGAAGCCAGCCCTGATGTCGCGCTTTGGCATCAGCGAAACCCAGGCGGAAGCGATCCTTGAGCTCAAGCTGCGCCACCTGGCGAAGCTGGAAGAGATGAAGATC
>DKMV01000263.1:3934-4576 GCA_002469605.1 Leclercia sp. UBA7405 | reverse complement strand
TGGCGCCATTTTTTTTAGCATTAATTACCAAACAGCTTATTGAACAGGGAACCCATCACCGGCAGGGCCCCCAGCTTTGACTCGATGGTGTGGCCAATTGAGGAGCCTACTGAATTACCAACTTTCTCACCCAGGTCCGGTGCGATAGTCGCAAGGTTAACCTTGCCGATCAACGGAACATCTACGCTAAGCACATCGCTGGCAGTGGTCCATGCGAAGCTACCAATTTTGCTACCCAAAGAGGCTAAACCGTCCTGCAGCCAGCCTGCGCCGCTTACGGCTTCAATTTCTACCAGAGTCAATTCTTTCATTTTTATCATCCTAATTATTTCGTTACGACGTCTCGTTCATGAGACTCAGGAAGAGAGTGACAACTTTTAAAATATCCAGCAATACCGGGGGGTTATGAATTTTATTTCAATTAAGGGGTTCAGGTTGCGCAGTGTTGGCTGCAGGAGATGAAATGTCATTTGTTATCATTTCAACATCGCTCTTTTGCAAGAGCGCCATGCGTTGTGATGAAAGCTATCTCCTTACACAAGATATTGAGGTAAACGATTAACTGTATCCAAAGCAGCGCATTTCGCCGAAATTCGTATACAAAAAATGCTGAACATCATCAAAACCGATGGTAGAATCCAT
>DKMV01000263.1:0-3627 GCA_002469605.1 Leclercia sp. UBA7405 | reverse complement strand
CACCCAATGGGGTGACGAAGGTAAAGGGAAGATCGTTGATCTCCTGACTGAACGGGCTAAATATGTTGTACGCTATCAGGGCGGTCACAACGCAGGTCATACTCTCGTAATCAACGGTGAAAAAACCGTCCTCCATCTTATTCCATCAGGCATTCTTCGTGACAATGTGACCAGCATCATCGGTAACGGTGTTGTGCTGTCTCCTGCTGCGCTGATGAAAGAGATGAAAGGTCTGGAAGACCGTGGTATCCCGGTGCGTGAGCGCCTGCTGCTCTCCGAAGCTTGTCCGCTGATCCTCGACTATCACGTTGCGCTGGACGTGGCGCGTGAGAAAGCACGTGGCGCGAAAGCTATCGGTACAACCGGTCGTGGTATCGGGCCGGCGTACGAAGATAAAGTTGCACGTCGCGGTCTGCGCGTGGGCGATCTGTTCGATAAAGCCACCTTCGCTGACAAACTGAAAGAAGTGATGGAATATCACAACTTCCAGCTGGTGAATTTCTATAAAGCCGATGCGGTTGACTACCAAAAAGTGCTGGACGATGTGATGGCGATTGCCGACATCCTGACCGGCATGGTTGTTGATGTGTCTGAACTGCTGGACCAGGCGCGTAAACGTGGCGACTTCGTCATGTTCGAAGGCGCGCAGGGTACGCTGCTGGACATCGACCACGGTACCTATCCGTACGTAACCTCCTCCAACACCACCGCTGGTGGCGTGGCAACCGGCTCTGGCCTGGGCCCGCGTTATGTGGATTACGTTCTGGGTATCATCAAGGCTTACTCCACTCGCGTGGGTGCTGGTCCGTTCCCGACCGAGCTGTTCGATGAAACCGGCGAGTTCCTCAGCAAGCAGGGCAACGAGTTTGGCGCGACCACCGGTCGTCGTCGTCGTACCGGCTGGCTGGACGCGGTTGCCGTGCGCCGTGCGGTGCAGATCAACTCCCTGTCCGGCTTCTGCCTGACCAAGCTGGACGTGCTGGACGGCCTGAAAGAGGTGAAAATCTGCGTGGCTTACCGCATGCCGGATGGCCGCGAAGTGACCACTACGCCGCTGGCCGCTGACAACTGGGAAGGCATCGAGCCTGTCTACGAAACCATGCCGGGCTGGTCTGAAACCACCTTCGGCGTGAAAGAGCGTAGCGGCCTGCCGCAGGCGGCTCTGGATTACATCCAGCGCATTGAAGAACTGACCGGTGTGCCGATTGATATTATCTCTACCGGCCCGGATCGTAGTGAAACGATGATCCTGCGCGACCCGTTTGACGCGTAAGTTTCGTTTCTATTCGCCTGCGGGGAGACCTGCAGGCGTACAATCGACTATTCTCCTCTGATTCCCGCTTTTCACCCCGCTTCAGCTCAAATAAATTAGCCGCTAACTATCTGGCTGGTTTATCATCAATAGTGAATATCTCTGCGGATAATCCGCGATTTACCCTTTCCTGAGGTTGATGTGCAGTTAACAAGTTTCACCGATTACGGATTACGCGCGCTGATCTACATGGCGTCATTACCTGATGGACGGATGACCAGTATCTCTGAGGTGACTGAGGTGTACGGTGTGTCACGTAATCATATGGTCAAAATAATCAATCAACTGAGCCGGGCCGGTTACGTTGCTGCTGTCCGCGGGAAAAACGGCGGGATCCGCCTCGGTAAACCGGCACAGAGTATTCGCGTTGGGGATGTGGTACGGGAACTGGAGCCGCTGTCGTTAGTCAACTGCAGCAGCGCGTTCTGCCACATTACACCCGCTTGCCGCCTGAAACAGGCGCTTTCTAAGGCCGTGCAAAGTTTTCTCATGGAGCTGGATAACTACACGCTGGCCGATTTGGTTGAAGAGAATCAACCGCTTTATAAATTATTGCTGGTGGAATAAAGCCAATTTCCACCGGAGCTGACAACGGAGGAACCGCTATGTCACATGATCCTTTCCAGGAACGCGAAGCTGAAAAATACGCGAACCCTATCCCCAGTCGCGAGTTCATCATTGAACACTTAACTAAGCGCGAAAAACCCGCCAATCGTGAAGAACTTGCCGTTGAATTAAATATTGAGGGCGAAGAGCAGATTGAAGCTCTTCGTCGCCGCCTGCGCGCTATGGAGCGCGATGGCCAGCTGGTCTTTACCCGCCGCCAGTGCTATGCCCTGCCGGAACGACTTGATCTGCTGAAAGGCATCGTTATTGGACACCGCGACGGCTTCGGCTTCCTGCGTGTTGAAGGGCGTAAAGACGATCTCTATCTGTCATCTGAACAGATGAAGATGTGCATCCACGGCGACCAGATCCTGGCCCAGCCGCTGGGCGCTGACCGTAAAGGGCGCCGTGAAGCCCGCGTCGTGCGCGTGCTGGTTCCTAAAACCAGCCAGATTGTTGGCCGCTACTTCACCGAAGCGGGTGTCGGTTTTGTGGTGCCGGACGATAGCCGACTGAGCTTTGACATCCTGATCCCACCGGAAGAGGTGATGGGCGCGCGGATGGGCTTTGTGGTAGTGGTTGAACTCACCCAGCGCCCGACCCGTCGCACCAAAGCGGTGGGTAAAATCGTTGAAGTGCTTGGCGATAACATGGGTACCGGCATGGCCGTTGATATGGCGCTGCGTACCCACGAAATTCCCTACGTCTGGCCAAAAGCCGTTGAAGATCAGATTAAAGATCTGAAAGAGCAGGTGCCGGAAGAGGCGAAAGCCGGCCGCGTTGATCTACGCGACCTGCCGCTGGTCACCATCGACGGCGAAGACGCCCGCGACTTTGACGATGCCGTATTCTGCGAGAAAAAACGCGGCGGCGGCTGGCGTCTGTGGGTAGCCATTGCCGACGTGAGCTACTACGTCCGCCCGCATACCCCGCTGGATAACGAAGCGCGCGGTCGCGGTACCTCGGTCTACTTCCCGTCGCAGGTCGTTCCGATGCTGCCGGAAGTGCTCTCCAACGGTCTCTGCTCCCTGAACCCGCAGGTTGATCGTCTCTGCATGGTTTGTGAAATGACCATTTCAGCTAAAGGGCGCTTAACTGGCTACAAATTCTATGAAGCGGTGATGAGCTCCCACGCCCGCCTGACCTACACCAAAGTCTGGCATATGCTGCAGGGGGATCGGGAACTGCGCGAGCAGTATGCGCCGTTGGTTAAGCATATCGAAGAGCTGCATAACCTCTATAAAACGCTGGAGCAGGCCCGCGAAGAGCGCGGCGGTATCTCATTCGAAAGTGAAGAGGCCAAGTTCATCTTCAACGCCGAGCGCCGTATTGAGCGTATTGAGCAGACGCAGCGCAACGATGCGCATAAGCTTATTGAAGAGTGCATGATCCTCGCCAACATCTCGGCTGCACGCTTTGTTGAGAAAGCAAAAGAGCCTGCGCTGTTCCGTATCCACGACAGACCGACCACCGAAGCCATCACCTCGTTCCGCACGGTGCTAGCGGAGCTGGGACTTGAACTGCCGGGCGGCAACAAGCCGGAGCCGCGGGATTATGCCGAGCTGCTGGAGTCCATCGCCGATCGTCCGGATCATGAAATGCTGCAAACCATGCTGCTGCGCTCCATGAAGCAGGCGATTTACGACCCGGAAAACCGCGGCCACTTTGGCCTGGCGCTCCAGTCTTATGCCCACTTCACCTCGCCGATC
>DKMV01000123.1 GCA_002469605.1 Leclercia sp. UBA7405 | reverse complement strand
GGTTTAAAGTCCGCCAGCTCGCTTTCGCTCGGCTGAATAAACATGTTTTTGACGAAGTGCGCCTGCCAGGCCACTTCGGTCACGAAGCGCACGCTGAGGCGCGAATCGGGGTTGGCACCGCAGAAGGCGTCGATAATAAACAGGCGCTTGCCGGAGAGCTGGTGGGTAACGAGGGATTTCAGGTGCTGCCAGGTTTCAGGGGAGAGGGGCTTGTTATCGTTCTTGCCTTTGCCTTTATCTGCCCACCACAGCGTGTCGCGGGTGGTGTCGTCCCGGACGATGTACTTATCTTTTGGCGAACGGCCGGTAAAGATCCCGGTATCTACGGCGATAGCGCCAGTGGTAGTCAGGATGCCGCGCTCGTAGCCTTCCAGTGCCGGATTGAGCTCTTCCTGATACAGCGTATCGTAATCCGGGTTATAGACGACTTCCTGGACGTCGTGAATACCATAAGCCATGAGATCTTGCGGGGTTAAACTGTTAACGCGCATGTCACTGCTCCTTAGCCAATTTGTACTGCCTGAAATTGTAGGGTTATTCTGGGATTGTTGACCGCGACGGGGCTCATAGATTTACGTATCCGGACTAAACCCTTTTTAACGGAAAACACTGTGACTCCTGTCACTTCGCGGCACAGATTATGGCAGGATTCATTTTTGGGTTGGGGAAAATGTTCTTAAAAGGTTAAGCGTTAGTGAATTTAACCAGAAGAATGTGAATGTAATCGCATACATGTAGGAAAATTACGGAAGAGTTACAAGCCGGAGTGCGGTTCCGTACGCTTTGTGAAGCGAAGAACCCGGAATCTACTAACAGACGTATTAGCAACTAAGATGCGACAGTACCCTTTTCGACGTAAAGGAAGAGAAAATGGCTGCTCATGAAGGATTATCGCCCGCCGCCCGGGTCGGCATCTTGCTTACCGGCGTGCTCCAGGGGCTACTATGCTGGCTGATAAGCTGGTATATCGGCTATGCCAGCCTGCCCGCCGACACCCTGTGGCTGCTGTGCGTTGTGCCCGCCACCTTAATGGCTTCCACTACTTTCGCGCTCTGCGTCACCTCCTACCGGCAACCCCTGATGTGGCTCGCGCTGCTCGTCATTCTGGCGGCGGTAGCCGGGATGGGAGGCTGGCTGCGCTGGACGCTACACGGGGTTGATCGCTGGGATGTCAGGGAGGCATTGCTCGTCTTTGGCTGCCAGCTGCTGCTGATAAGCCTGTTAATGCTGCCGTGGCTACAGCGGCGGTTCGATCCTCTGACCCAAGCCGCCTTTTATCCGGATTTTTACAGCCGGAACTGGCATAACGCCCTGACTCTGGGGATCGTCTTCATCGCTAACGGACTGGTCTGGCTGGTGCTGTTCCTGTGGGCCGAGCTGTTCAGACTGGTGGGCGTGGAATTTTTCCAGACCCTTTTCTTCGATACCGACTGGTTCAGCGCCGTCGCTATCGGCCTGGTCTCTGCCGGGGCGGTGGTGCTGGCGCGTACCCAGAGCCGCCTGATACAGGCGCTGCAAAACCTGTTTACCCTGATTGCCACCGCGCTCTTACCGCTGGTGGCGGTATTATCGCTGCTCTTTATCGCCGTGCTGCCCTTTGTGGGGTTAAGCGCCATCTCCGCGCGCGTCTCGGCGGCGGGACTGCTGCTGACGCTCGCTATGCTGGTACTGCTGCTGGTCACCGTCGTCTGGCATCCTGAGCGCGACGCCTTGCCCTGGTATGCGCCCATCCGCGGGCTAATACGGGCAGCGCTGGTGGTGCTGCCTCTCTATCCCCTGCTGGCTGCCTGGGCGCTGTGGTTGCGTGTTGCCCAGTATGGCTGGACGCCCCAGCGCCTGTACGGGGTATTAATCACCCTGGTGGCGCTGGTGTGGGCCATCGGTTTTTGTATTAGCGTGCTGTATCCGCGACGCGATCCGCGCGCCGTACAGGCTATGGTCACGCCCGGCGTCGGGTTGCTGTCACTTCTTTTTCTGATCCTGATAAATACGCCGGTGCTCGATCCCTGGCGGATAAGCGTTGCCAGCCATATGGCGCGCTACCAGACAGGAGCGATCAAGGCGGATCAGGTGAGCCTCTATATGCTTAGCCATACGGGCCGTAAAGGGCATGAGGCGCTGGTGGCGTTACAAAAGGATCCGCAATTTATCGCCGATCCCAAACGCCGCCAGGAGATTAACGCCCTGTTGAGTAATACAACGCGCAGCCCGGCACCCCTTAGCGCCGAACTTCTGGCCCGCTGGGTGGAACTTGCCCCGGGCACGGCGCAGCCGGACAGCAGCCTGTGGCAGGCGATGATCAAAGTTCGTTATCGCGTCGAGAGCTGCACCCGGGAGAAGGGAAGCTGCCTGTTAATAATGCAGGATCTCAACGGGGATAAGAGACCTGAAGCGGTGGTATATCAGTTTAACGATCGCGCGATTATGGTCTTCACGCAGACGCCGGGCGGCTGGGCGCTGATTGGCGATACGTGGAAAATGCCGGAGAAGTTAACGCGTCAGGCGCTGGATCGCGCGCTGCAACAGGGTGAGGTAAAGGCCGTGGCCAAACCCTGGACCGATATTTCGCTTTTCGGCGAGCGGATTGAGGTGAACTATAACGCTTACCCCGCTGCGCAATGATGCAGAGAAAAACGGCTCCCTCAGGGAGCCGTTGCGTATGGCTTAGTGGATCTGCGGGTCCGCCGGAGAGGCGTTATTGCGGATCTCGGCGATATCCATCGCGTTAAAGACATAGTGCGAACCGCAGTAGTCGCAGTTCATGTCGATTTCGCCATCTTCTGCGAGGATGCTGTCGATCTCTTCATCCGGCAGGGTTTTCAGCGCGCCCGCGCAGCGCTCACGGGAACAGGTGCACTTGAACTCTACGTCCTGCGGATCGTAAAGGGTCACTTCTTCTTCATGGTAGAGGCGCCACAGCACGTCGTTGGCCGGCAGGGTTAACAGCTCTTCCGCCTTGATGGTTTCGGTCAGCATCGCCAGGTGTTCGAAATCTTCGCCCTGGGCATTTTGCGCAGGCAGCACCTGCAGCAGCATCCCGCCCGCAGCGGGCTGGCCGTCCACTTCACCGGTGCGGATAAAGAGGCGGGTTGGCAGCTGTTCAGAGCGCATGAAGTAATCTTCCAGGCAGGCGGCCAGGGTATCGCCTTCCAGACCAACGACGCCCTGATAACGCTCGCCCTCTTCCGGGGTAATGGTGATCACCAGGAAGCCGTTGCCTACCAGCGTCTTCAGGTCAGCCCCTTCCGGGATCTCACCCTGCACGCGCGCCACGCCGCGCATCTGCTGCTGGTTATTGCCGTTGATCACCGCCAGGTTCATCGGGCCATCGCCCTGCAGCTGGACGGTAATATCGCCGGCAAACTTCAGGGTCGCGGTCAGCAGGCTGGTGGCAACCAGCAGTTCGCCGAGCACGTTTTTCACCGGCAGCGGATAATTGTGGTTTTCCAGAATCTGTTTCCAGGTTTCGGATACGGTCACCAGCTCGCCGCGAACAGCAAATTGCTCAAACAGATAGCGGTGTAATTGGTCGTGTTGGGCCATAGTTTTCTCTCGTTTAACGGCGATTACTCTTTGTCGCCGTATTTAAATTTCATCAGGTTCCGGCGCTCTTTCTTGTCCGGTCGCCGGTCGGGATGCGGCATTGTCAGGGCATTCATCTTGCGCGCCTGCGCCGTTTTTTCGCGTTTTTCAACGCTCTCAGCCGTCTCTTCATACATCAGTACGGCCTCGGTTGCGGGCCGACGCTGCCCGGTAATGCCTTTGATCACTACCGTTTTATCGTCATTTCCCTGGCGCAGCGTCAGGGTGGCGTTCAGCTCAACCACTTTGCCTGGCTTGCTGCGCTGCCCGTTGTAATGCACCTTGCCGCCTTCAATCATCTCGCGGGCGAGGGCGCGCGTTTTATAAAAACGGGCAGCCCACAGCCATTTATCCAGCCGTACCTCTTCAGAGGGTTTTTCTTTCATGGCTTCTCCTTCTGGTTGAGGGAGGGGATCATCCGGCGATAGTCGTTAAGCCCCGGATGGCGCAGATAGCTTTTTTCAGCCAGACTAGAATCGGGATTGGTCACGCCCAGGCAATACCGTATGCCGAACTGTGCGGCAGCATCCAGAATGGGTTCGCTGTCATCAATAAACAGGGTTCGTTCTGGCTGCAGGCCGGTCTTTTCCGCAACCGCCCGCCACAAGCGCTGATCCTCTTTCGGATAACCAAATGTGTGGGTGGAAAGTAATAAATCAAGGTGGGAGGCCAGACCCGTATGTTCCAGCTTCACCGCCAGATTATGCGGATGCGCGTTGGTCAGCAGAATACGCTGCTTACCGCTGGCTTTTAGCGCCTCCAGGAAGGGAACCGTATCCTCACGCAGCAGCGCGTTCGGCCCCTGTGCAGTCGTCATCGCGCAGATGTCCAGACCGAGGCGCTCGCTCCAGTAGTCGAGACAGTACCAGTTTAGCGTATGCTGCACGGC
>DKMV01000031.1 GCA_002469605.1 Leclercia sp. UBA7405 | reverse complement strand
TACCGCCGGTCGTCTGCACGTAGACGAAGCGATGATGGACGAGATCAAGCAGGTTCATGCTTCTATCAATCCGGTAGAGACCCTGTTTGTTGTTGATGCCATGACCGGTCAGGATGCGGCGAACACCGCAAAAGCCTTCAACGAAGCGCTGCCGTTAACCGGCGTAGTGCTGACCAAAGTGGACGGCGACGCCCGCGGCGGTGCGGCGCTCTCTATTCGTCATATCACCGGCAAGCCGATTAAATTCCTCGGCGTGGGCGAGAAAACCGAAGCGCTGGAGCCGTTCCACCCGGATCGTATTGCCTCCCGTATCCTCGGCATGGGCGACGTGCTGTCGCTGATCGAAGATATTGAGAGCAAGGTTGACCGCGCACAGGCCGAGAAGCTGGCCAATAAGCTGAAAAAAGGCGACGGCTTCGATCTGACCGATTTCCTTGAGCAGCTGCGCCAGATGAAAAACATGGGCGGGATGGCAAGCCTGATGGGCAAACTGCCGGGCATGGGCCAGATCCCGGACAACGTCAAATCCCAGATGGACGACAAAGTGCTGGTGCGTATGGAGGCGATCATCAACTCGATGACGCTGAAAGAACGTGCGAAGCCAGAAATCATCAAAGGCTCCCGTAAGCGCCGTATCGCCGCAGGCTGCGGTATGCAGGTACAAGACGTTAACCGCCTTCTGAAGCAGTTCGACGACATGCAGCGCATGATGAAGAAGATGAAGAAGGGCGGGATGGCGAAGATGATGCGCGGCATGAAAGGAATGATGCCCCCAGGATTCCCTGGTCGCTAACCGGCCTGGCTTGTTTGCCATTTTGGCACCGGGGTATGCTCGCCATCCTCACGTACTGCGTGTACGCTCCGGTGTCTGCGCGCACGCCGGCACCAAACTGGTAGCACCGGTTACGCCCTGGCATCGTGCAGTAAAGAGCAGATGTCGATTGCATTTTCCCCAGAAATCAGTAAAATTTTCGGGCTTTTAATATGACACCGGGCTCCGTTCCTCGATGGGGCCCGGTTGTTTTATTCACACATGAGGATGTTATGGTAACTATTCGTTTAGCACGTCACGGCGCTAAAAAGCGTCCGTTCTACCAGGTTGTTGTTACTGACAGCCGTAATGCACGCAACGGTCGCTTCATCGAGCGCGTTGGTTTCTTCAACCCGCTGGCCGCTGGCGCAGAAGAAGAAACTCGTCTGGATCTGGATCGTATCGCTCACTGGGTTGGCCAGGGCGCTACTGTTTCCGATCGCGTTGCTACGCTGATCAAAGCAGCAAACAAAGCAGCTTAATCTGTCACGGTGGTCATGATGAGCAATAAAGCACCTGTTGAACCGATTGTATTGGGCAAAATGGGTTCTTGCTACGGTATTCGTGGTTGGCTCAGAGTGTTTTCCTCCACTGAAGACGCTGAAAGCATTTTTGATTACCAGCCCTGGTTTATCCAGAAGGCCGGTAAGTGGGAAGAGGTCGAGCTGGAAAGCTGGCGTCACCACAACCAGGACATCATCATCAAGCTGAAAGGCGTAGATGATCGTGATGCCGCGAATTTACTGACCAATTGCGAGATTGTCGTAGATTCGTCGCAGTTGCCATCGCTGGAAGAGGGCGACTATTACTGGAAAGACCTTATGGGTTGCCAGGTAGTCACCACCGAAGGCTACGACCTCGGTAAAGTCATCGATATGATGGAAACCGGGTCCAATGACGTTCTCGTCATTAAGGCAAACCTGAAAGATGCATTTGGTATCAAGGAGCGGTTGGTTCCGTTCCTCGATGGGCAGGTTATCAAGAAAGTCGATCTCGCTACTCGTACTATCGAAGTAGACTGGGATCCTGGTTTTTAAATTCTCCTGAAAACGGTAAAAGACGGCGCTATGTGGATTGGCATAATTAGCCTGTTTCCTGAAATGTTCCGCGCGATTACCGATTACGGGGTAACTGGCCGGGCAGTAAAAAATGGCCTGCTGAGCATCCAGAGCTGGAGTCCGCGTGACTTCACGCACGACCGGCACCGTACCGTGGACGATCGTCCTTACGGCGGCGGACCGGGGATGCTCATGATGGTTCAACCCTTACGGGATGCCATCGCAGCAGCAAAAGCCGCGGCAGGCGAAGGCGCAAAGGTGATTTATCTGTCACCTCAGGGACGCAAGCTTGATCAAGCAGGCGTCAGCGAACTGGCGACGAATCAAAAATTGATTCTGGTCTGTGGTCGCTACGAAGGGATAGATGAGCGCGTAATCCAGACCGAGATTGACGAAGAGTGGTCTATCGGCGATTACGTTCTCAGCGGTGGTGAGTTACCGGCAATGACGCTGATTGACTCCGTAGCCCGGTTTGTTCCGGGTGTACTGGGCCATGAGGCATCAGCAACGGAAGATTCCTTTGCTGACGGGTTGCTGGACTGTCCACACTATACCCGTCCTGAAGTGTTAGAAGGGATGGAAGTACCGGCAGTGTTACTGTCAGGAAACCATGCTGAGATACGTCGCTGGCGTCTGAAGCAGTCGCTGGGCCGAACCTGGCTTAGAAGACCTGAACTTCTGGAAAACCTGGCTCTGACTGAAGAGCAAGCAAAGTTGCTGGCCGAGTTCAAAAAAGAACACGCGCACCAGCAGCATGAACATGATGGGATGGCCTGAGGCCCCCAAATATCAGTTTACCCAGGATAAGAGATTAAATTATGAGCAACATTATTAAGCAACTTGAACAAGAGCAGATGAAGCAGGACGTACCTTCCTTCCGTCCGGGTGATACCGTGGAAGTGAAAGTATGGGTTGTTGAAGGTTCCAAAAAACGTCTGCAGGCATTCGAGGGCGTGGTTATCGCTATTCGTAACCGCGGTCTGCACTCTGCATTCACTGTTCGCAAAATTTCCAACGGCGAAGGCGTTGAGCGTGTCTTCCAGACTCACTCTCCGGTAGTTGACAGCATTGCTGTTAAACGTCGTGGTGCTGTACGTAAAGCTAAACTGTACTACCTGCGTGAGCGTACTGGTAAGTCTGCTCGTATCAAAGAGCGTCTGAACTAAGATTCGCTTTAGCAACATCCTGTAAAAAAGGGCTGGCCGCAAGGCTGGCCCTTTTTTTATCCCGGTTAACTATCGTGTCATAAATCGTTTACAATACCCCCGCTTCACCGGAGGGTTAATGACGCACCATCATCAGCAGACAAAATGGCAACGCGCCGCGGCATGGTCCGCGCTGTTTGCGATCCTGCTGATTATCATTGCCCCGCTAATCTCCATCTCGCTGCAAAAAGATCCCATGAGCGCCATGCCCGGCATGCATCACGAGATGAGCATGATGGAGCACCATTCGATGCCCGACGGTATGCCGAAAAGCATGCCGGTCGATCATGCCGAAGCCTGCGGCTATTGCGTGCTGCTGGCCCACGTGCCGGGCCTGCTGCTGGCGCTGGTGGTGCTGCTTACCGGCCTTCTGCTCCGCCAGCAGATTACGCCACCACGCCCCCGGGTTCGCCACTGGCACTTCTTCCCCTGGCTCTATCCCGATACCCGTGCGCCGCCGCGCAGGTCTGCTTTTTCCCTTTAAAAACAAAATCACTCACTTTTTGCCTTAATAAAGGAAAAGTATGACTACCTGCACTCCGCGCGCGGCATGGGGCAACCTGCTGCGTCGCTTACACTTTTACATCGGTCTGTTCGTCGGGCCATTTATCTTTATCGCCGCACTTTCCGGCACCCTCTACGTTGCCACCCCGCAGCTGGAAGAGGTGCTTTATCACCGCGCGCTGCATAGTGATACACAGGGGGAGCCGCAGGCGCTGGCCAGCCAGATTGCCGTAGCGGAAAAGGTGACCGGCGGTGGGCTGCGCCTGCACGCGGTGCGCCCTGGCCTGACCGCCGGGGAGACCACGCGGGTGATGTATGCTGACCCGGCGCTGGGAGCCTCGGAAAATCGCGCGATTTTTATCGATCCGGTCAGTCTCGAAGTACGTGGCGATATGACGGTTTACGGCACCAGCGGGATCCTGCCCCTGCGCCAGAAAATCGACTATCTCCATCGGTCACTTCTGCTGGGTGATGCGGGCCGCCTCTATAGCGAGCTGGCCGCCTCATGGATGTGGATCGCCGCCCTCGGGGGGATTGTCGTATGGTTTACCACTCGCCCGAAACGCCGGATCGATAACCCTTTCCAGAACCGTCGCCGCCTGCATGTCACCCTCGGCTGGACGCTGCTGGCGGGTATGCTGCTCTTCTCTGCCACCGGCTTAACCTGGTCCCAGTGGGCGGGCGGCAACGTGGGTAAACTGCGGGCGCAGATGGGCTGGATGACCCCCCAGGTAAATATCCAGTTGCACGGCCCGGCCACGGCTGTCGATCCCCATGCCGAGCACCACGGGCATCATATGGATATGCCCATGGTCGCGGATAAACCAGAACTTAGCCTGTTTGATGGGGTTCTGCGGGCGGCAAACGCGGCCGGTATCGACGCCAGCCAGCTTGAGATCCTCCCGGCGAAAAGTGACGGGCAGGCCTGGACGGTCACCGAAATCGATCGCCGCTGGCCTACCCAGGTGGATGCCGTGGCGGTGGATCCAAACGGGCTGGCGGTAATCGATCGCACCCGCTTTGCCGACTATCCGCTGATGGCTAAGCTGACCCGCTGGGGCGTGGATCTCCATATGGGTGTGCTCTTTGGCCTGCCGAACCAGCTACTGTTGATTGGCTTCGGCGTGGCGCTGTGCGTGATGATTATTCAGGGATACCGCATATGGTGGATGCGCAGACCGGCGCATACTCAGGCAAACCCGGCACAAATGCTGTTTCACAGCTGGCTGGCTCTCCCCTTATGGGGGCGGCTGGTGATGCTTCTGACCAGCGTGCTGCTGGGACTGATGATGCCGGTGATGGGATGCAGTCTGGCGTTGTTTGTGATTATCGACTGGCTACGCTGGCGGAGCGCCAGCAGGTTAATGCTGGCTAAATCGGTGAAATAACCGCTCAGGACGTGCTGATAATCACTCTGGTTATCAGCACGTCCTGTTAATCAATTCAGGCGACTGGATCGCGTCCCTTCAGCCATTCCTTCCTGCCAGGCGTGGCGCAACGCGGCGTTGTTCTCTGCCGTATCGCAACTGGCGGGGAATATCTTGCCGGCCATGCCCCAGGCGTATAAAAAATCCTGCTGGCAGATTTTCTCTTGCCCCTCTTTGTAGCCGCGCAGGTAGGCGCCACGGTCGATTTTAGGATCGTTCCAGGCGTCTGCCAGCGTCTCATTGGTTTTTATGGCCGCGCCGTTCATCGCATCTTCTTTACCCGCACTGAACCAGTCCGTGCCGGTCCAGTCTGGCTGATGAGTGTAGGGATCTACCTGGCAGGCCGTCAGAAACAGGCTTAGAGCAGTGATAGTCATAATGCGCATTAACGTTCTCCGTTTTCTTTTCAGCATAGCCTGGCGCAGCGGTAACGGCTGTGTAATATATTGTTTACATTTATTTTAGGATTATTTGCTGTATATAGCGGTGATGTAAAGTATTATTTACGTATTTTGGATTGAAATCTTTACTTAGTGTGGTATGGTTAGGTTTCCTCGGTGAGGAAAACAACTATCGCAAACGAGCTTCCAGGATCGCCATCATGCAAAAAGACGCGCTGAATAACGTACATATTTCCGATGAACATGTTCTGATCACTCCGGATCAACTGAAAGCGGAGTTTCCGCTGAGCCCCGAGCAGGAAGCGCAGATCGCGCAATCCCGCCAGACCATCTCTGATATTATCGCCGGCCGCGATCCGCGTCTGCTGGTGGTATGTGGTCCTTGCTCCATTCACGATCCGGAAACTGCACTCGAATATGCTCGTCGATTTAAAACCCTTGCCGCAGAGGTCAGCGATAGCCTCTATCTGGTGATGCGCGTCTATTTTGAAAAACCCCGTACCACCGTTGGCTGGAAAGGGCTGATTAACGATCCGCACATGGATGGCTCCTTTGACGTAGAAGCCGGCCTGAAGATTGCGCGTAATCTTCTTGTTGAGCTGGTCAATATGGGCTTGCCGCTGGCGACCGAAGCCCTGGATCCGAACAGCCCGCAATACCTGGGCGATCTGTTCAGCTGGTCTGCGATTGGCGCCCGTACCACCGAATCCCAGACTCACCGTGAAATGGCCTCCGGCCTGTCCATGCCGGTTGGGTTCAAGAACGGCACCGATGGCAGCCTGGCGACCGCGATTAACGCCATGCGTGCTGCCGCCATGCCGCACCGTTTTGTGGGCATCAATCAGGCGGGGCAGGTGTGCCTGCTGCAGACCAAGGGCAACCCGGACGGGCATGTGATCCTGCGCGGCGGTAAAGCGCCTAACTACAGTCCGGCTGACGTGGCGCAATGTGAAAAAGAGATGGAACAGGCGGGACTGCGTCCGGCGCTGATGGTAGATTGCAGCCATGGTAATTCAAACAAAGATTACCGTCGTCAGCCTGCGGTGGCCGAATCCGTCGTGGCGCAAATCAAAGATGGCAACCGTTCGATTATTGGTCTGATGATTGAAAGTAATATTCATGAAGGTAATCAGTCCTCCGAACAGCCGCGCAGCGCAATGAAATCCGGCGTCTCTGTTACCGATGCCTGCATCAGCTGGGAAACCACCGACGCGCTGCTGCGTGAGATCCACAAAGATTTGAGCGGCCAGCTGGCGACGCGTCTGGCTTAAGAGGTTAGTTATGGTTGCTGAATTGACCGCGTTACGCGATCAAATTGATGAAGTAGATAAGGCGCTGCTGGATCTGTTGGCGCGCCGTATGGCGCTGGTCGCCGAGGTTGGCGAGGTAAAAAGTAAATACGGTTTACCGATCTATGTGCCGGAACGTGAGGCCTCGATGCTGGCTTCCCGCCGCAAAGAGGCTCAGGCGCTCGGGGTCTCTCCGGATCTGATTGAAGATGTGCTGCGTCGCGTGATGCGCGAGTCCTACTCCAGCGAAAATGATAAGGGCTTTAAAACCCTCTGTCCGTCGCTGCGTCCGGTCGTGATCGTCGGCGGTGCCGGGCAGATGGGACGCCTGTTTGAAAAAATGCTTACGCTTTCTGGCTACCAGGTGCGCATTCTGGAAAAAGAGGGCTGGGCCCAGGCCGAAGAGATGGTCGCGGATGCGGGTATGGTGATCGTCAGCGTGCCTATCCACGTGACCGAGCAGGTTATTTCCCGACTACCGTCGCTGCCGAAAGACTGTATCCTGGTCGATCTGGCGTCGGTGAAAAACGGTCCGCTGCAGGCGATGCTGGCCGCGCACCAGGGGCCGGTGCTGGGTCTGCACCCCATGTTCGGGCCGGACAGCGGCAGCCTGGCAAAACAGGTTGTGGTCTACTGCGATGGTCGCCAGCCAGAAACCTATCAATGGTTCCTGGAGCAGATTCAGGTCTGGGGCGCCCGTTTGCACCGCATCAGCGCCGTTGAGCATGACCAGAATATGGCCTTTATTCAGGCGCTGCGCCACTTCGCCACCTTTGCCTACGGTCTGCATCTGGCGGAAGAGAACGTTCAGCTGGAGCAGCTGCTCTCGTTGTCGTCCCCCATTTATCGACTCGAGCTGGCGATGGTCGGGCGCCTGTTTGCTCAGGATCCGCAGCTGTACGCCGATATCATTATGTCTTCAACCAATAATCTGGCGCTGATCAAACGTTATTACCAGCGCTTTGGCGAAGCCATTACCCTGCTGGAAGAGGGTGATAAACAGGCGTTTATCGATAGCTTCCGTAAGGTTGAACACTGGTTTGGTGACTACGCCCAGAAGTTCCAGAGCGAAAGCCGGGTTCTGCTGCGACAGGCAAATGACAGTCGTCAGTAATCCAATGATGTATATACTGAAAGCCAGCACTGCTGGCTTTTTTTATTATGGAGAAGGGTTATGGCTGAACCACAGGTCCTGTTTGATTACATCGGGCAACTCCCGGAATGCCCCATCTGGAGCGAAGAGGAACAGGCGCTCTACTGGGCCGATATTCTGGAAGGCGAGATTCACCGTTATCAGCTTGCTACGGGCGAACATACGGTGCTGGCATTTCATGAAGAGGTGGGCTGTTTCGCCCTGCGTGAACGGGGCGGGCTTATCGTTGCCATGCGTAACGCCATCTGGCTGGCTGATAAAAACGGTACGCTACAGCGCAAAGTGTGTGACAACCCTTCCAGCCCGCAGTTGGCCCGTTTTAACGACGGCGGCACCGACTATCTTGGTCGGTTCTATGCGGGTACCTTCTGGGCACCGGGAGATTACAACGGGGCGATGTTGATGCGTATCGACAACGACCTCACGCCAAAAGTGCTTCAGTGCGACATCCAGGGGCATAACGGCCTGGCATTTAGCCCCGATAATAAATGGATGTATACCTCCGATACGCCAAACGGCGTTATTTATCGTACCCCGCTGGATAATCAGGCAGAGCCCGGCAACCGTGAACTCTTCAGGCAGTTCCAGGAGGGCGAAGGCATGCCTGATGGTGCGGCCATGGACACAGAAGGCTGTTACTGGAGCGCGATGTATGACGGCTGGCGGATAGCCCGTTTCTCCCCGGAAGGGGAACAGCTGGAAGAGTATCGGTTGCCGGTGCGTTGCCCGACCATGGTCTGCTTTGGCGGTGAGGATATGAAGACGCTGTTCATTACCACCACGCGGGAGAACATGGATGCGCAGGAGGTGGCGCAATATCCGCTGTCGGGCGCTATCTTCACCCTGCCGGTGAAGGTGGCAGGGGTGAAGAAAAGCCAGTTTATCGAACGTTAAGCAGGATCGACCGGTACCACGTTTTCGCCTGGATAACAGCCCAGCACTTTCATTGAGCGGGTGATCTCGCCGAGCTCGCGCAGGGCTTTCTGCATGGAGGCAGATTCCAGGTTGGCCTGAATATCAAGATAGAACATCTCTTCCCACGGGTTGCCGTTGATAGGGCGGGACTCAAGTTTGGTCATGATCAGGTTGTGATTGCGCAGAACCAGTAGAGCTTCAACCAGCGCGCCCGCCTGCTGGCCGGTAGCCATCAACAGGGTGGTTTTGGCCGGCACCTGATCGGAAACGTTAATGGCTTTACGGGCCAGTACGATAAAGCGGGTGATGTTTTGCGTCTGGTTAGCCAGATTACGCTCCAGCACCTGCAGGTTATAGAGCGCGCCGCCCGCTTCGCTGCCCAGTGCCGCCACGGTAGGGGAGTTCGCCTGGGCTACTCTCTCCATCGCCGCCGAGGTGCTTTCGGTGTACTCAATTTTCCAGTTTGGATAACGGTTCAGGAACTGGCTGCACTGCTGGAACGGCTGCGGATGGCTGTAAACCGTTTCGATTTTGCTCAGATCCGTGGAGCCCGAAACCAGCACGCAGTGGTCGATTGGAATGGTCAGTTCACCGACCAGCGACAGGCTGGTGTGCTGGAGCAGATCGTACACGTCGTTAATCGCGCCTGAACTGGTGTTCTCAATTGGGACTACCGCGTAATCGGCCTGTCCGGTTTCAACCTGATTAAAGATATCTGCGAATCTGGCGCAGCCGCTCTCAATAAACTCTTCAAAATGGCGTGCGGCGTACTGGCGTGCGGCCAGATGCGAATAAGAGCCTTTGGGTCCCAGGAAAGCTACGCGCGCGGAGTGCGGGTTGGTTTTATTCAGATGTTGTTGCAGCAGCGCCTGTTGGGTAAGAACGGAGTCTTCGATAATCAGCTGGAACAGGCGGGTGATGTAGTGCGCATCGAGATGATGGGTTTTGCCCAGCTGGATGAGGCGCTCCAGCAGGTCGCGCTCGCGGTCAATATCGCGTACCGGACGATGGGTGGTCAGCTTTGCTTTTCCCACTTCGATGGCCAGCGCGCGACGTTCTGCCAGCAGCGAAAGCAGTTTCTCATCCAGCGCGCTGATCTTATCTCGCAGTTCCAGTAATGGGTTTTCCTGTGTCATAGCCTTGCCTTAATCATATTATCGTTATCAATAAAAAAGGCCCCCCGGTGTGGGAGGCCTTATTGTTCGTCTTCGCATTCTTTATCACACGACGAAACGCCTCCCGTTCAGGGGAAGGTAAAAAAGAATGCGAAGAAAAACGGTGTTAAGCTCATGGATAGTTCCTTCAGAAGACAGACTTAAAGTACCCGTACTGTTTTGATCCTGTCAATAAAAAACGCGCCCGAAGGCGCGTTGGCGATAGACTCAATGTAAAGGATTATTCATCTTCAACTTCTTCTGCGAAGCTGGCGTCTTTCACCGATGTTGCGGCGCGACGGGCTTCACCTTTGTGTTGCACTTTATTGAGCTGCCGTTCCAGCTTGTTGATCAAATCGTTGATAGCTGTATACATATCTTCGTGCTTAGCGCTGGCGACCAGATGGCCGTTTGGTGTATTGATAGTTGCGTCAGCGATGAAACCCTGTGGTTCCTTAGACAGAATGATATGCGGGTTAATCAGGTGAGTTTGCCATTTATCCAGTTTGGCGAGACGGTCTGCGACGTGCTGGCGGATTGCCGGAGTAATTTCCATTTGTTTACTGGTAATGTTCATTGTCATAAATTTTACCTCTTGTCTTTCCGTCTTGGTAATTCCAGCATAACGTCTCTAATGTCAAAATGTGTGATTTAAATCACGTATTTTTGTCACTTTTTGTCAGTTCCTTCTTTTTGTGAGGCAGGACAGGAAGACGTAACTTTTACCTTGTAGAAGGGTAGATATAGGGTCATAGTTGACGGGATGACTTGAGGCTAAACCGCTTCAGCGCATTCACTAAATGAATAAAAAAACGGCAGCCCTAAGGCTGCCGTTTCGCTTTTTAACTTAACCAGAATCAGCTATTGCTGCTGTTGGCGGCGATAATCTTCGCTACTTTGTCAGCCTGAGCATTCATCTGCAGCTGACGGTAGGCGTTTTCCATCAGGTTCAGGCCATCACGCGTAGCCTGAGTATCCGGATAATCACGTAACATGCCTTCAACGCGGTTTACTACTGCGACCCACGCGCCGCGACGGGTATAGTACTCGGCAACGGAAAGCTCATATTTAGCCAGACGATCTTTCAGGTACACCAGACGCTTGTTGGCATCGGTAACGTACTGGCTGTTCGGATAACCGCGAACAAGCTTGGAGAAATCGTTAAACGCATCACGGGCGTGTTGCGGGTCACGGTCGGAACGATCCACACCGAAGAAGCCCTGCAGCGCGCTGTCATCCAGAGCCATATTGGTCAGGCCACGCATATACATTACGTAGTCAATGTTTGGATGGGTCGGGTTGAGACGGATAAAGCGATCGATAGCTGCCTGCGCCAGTGGAAGATCGGCATTTTTATAATAGGCGTAGATCAAATCCAGCTGTACTTGCTGCGAATATGGACCAAACGGATAACGGTTATCCAACGCTTCCAGTTGCGTTATTGCCTGTTTCCAGTTACCGTCCTGCAGCTTTTGCTGAGCAGTCGCATAGATTTCATTCGGCGGATTGTCAGGGACCTGTTCATTCGAACCGGAGCAGCCCACCAAAGCCAGGCTCAACGTGGCCGCTGCCACCAGATATTTCATGCGCGTCATGACGTTTTGACTTTCCTCAAATGTTTGTCCGGGAGAATCTCTTTCCTGCTCCCGATTAAGACCAGCTACAATAGCACACTATATTAAACGGCAAAGCCGTAAAACCCAACGTTAAACGAAGAAGCAGTCTATGGCACAACGAGTAGAACTCACCGCAACAGTCTCCGAAAATCAGCTCGGTCAACGCTTAGATCAAGCTTTAGCCGAAATGTTCCCTGATTATTCGCGTTCACGCATAAAAGAATGGATTCTTGACCAGCGCGTGCTGGTTAACGGCAAAGTCTGGGACAAGCCGAAAGAGAAAGTGTTAGGCGGGGAGGTTGTCGCCATCGATGTTGAGATTGAAGAAGAAGTCCGCTTCGAACCGCAGGACATCCCGCTGAACATTGTCTATGAAGATGATGACATCCTTGTGATCAATAAGCCGCGCGACCTGGTTGTACACCCGGGGGCGGGCAACCCCGATGGAACAGTGCTTAACGCGCTGCTGCATTACTACCCGCCCATTGCGGACGTGCCGCGTGCAGGTATTGTCCACCGTCTGGATAAAGACACCACCGGTCTGATGGTAGTGGCGAAAACTATTCCGGCGCAGACGCGCCTGGTGGAGTCGCTGCAGTTGCGTGAAATCACCCGTGAATATGAAGCCGTCGCTATTGGTCATATGACGTCGGGCGGTACGGTGGAACAGCCGATCAGCCGTCACCCGACGAAGCGCACACATATGTCCGTGCATCCAATGGGTAAACCGGCAGTAACGCACTACCGCATTATGGAGCACTTCCGCATCCATACGCGTCTGCGCCTGCGTCTGGAAACCGGCCGTACCCACCAGATCCGCGTGCATATGTCGCACATTACCCACCCGCTGGTGGGGGATCAGCTGTACGGTGGCCGTCCGCGCCCGCCTAAAGGGGCGTCGGAAGAATTCATTACCGCACTGCGTAAGTTCGACCGCCAGGCACTGCATGCGACCATGCTGCGCCTTTACCATCCGATTTCCGGTATAGAAATGGAATGGCACGCGCCGATCCCACAGGACATGGTGGAGCTTATCGACGCCATGCGTGCCGATTTTGAAGAGCACAAGGACGACGTGGACTGGTTATGACCAAGCTGATTATCCCACAATGGCCGCTGCCGGCAGGCGTGGCGGCCTGCAGTTCTACCCGTATCGGCGGTGTTAGCGAAGGGGCATGGCAGTCGCTCAATCTTGGCGCGCACTGTGGTGATAATCTTGCCCATGTAGAAGAAAATCGCCTGCGGATGTTTACCGCAGGCAAGCTCCCGTCTAAGCCAGTCTGGCTTGAGCAGGTGCACGGTACCGACGTTCTGAAACTTACTGGTGAGCCCTATGCCTCGAAACGGGCTGACGCTTCCTGGAGCAATACTCCAGGAACGGTTTGCGCAGTAATGACGGCCGACTGCTTGCCGGTGCTGTTCTGTAATCTCGCCGGTACGGAAGTGGGCGCCGCCCATGCTGGCTGGCGCGGTTTGTGCACGGGCGTGCTGGAAGAGACGATCGCCTGCTTCAATGACTCCCCCGAGAATATTATCGCCTGGCTGGGGCCCGCTATTGGACCCCAGGCGTTCGAAGTCGGCCCTGAGGTCCGTGATGCCTTCATGCAGCAAGATCCTCAGGCCAGCGCTGCTTTTAAGGCCGTAGGTGAGAAATATATGGCCGATATTTACCAGCTTGCGCGTCAGCGCCTGGTAAAAAGTGGCGTAACCCGGATCTATGGCGGCGATCGCTGTACTTTCACAGAAGATGACGAATTTTTCTCCTATCGCCGCGACAAGACAACAGGTCGTATGGCAAGTTTCATTTGGCTGATATAACCTATAGAATCAAGACGATCCGGTACGTGCTGTTTTCTTTTGCCATAATTCAGGTCATTAACCTTGAATAATTGAGGGATGACCTCATTTAATCTCCAGTAGCAAAATTGACCTGTTATGGGAGGAGTTATGCGTCTGGATCGTCTTACTAATAAATTCCAGCTTGCTCTCGCCGATGCCCAGTCTCTCGCACTGGGGCACGACAACCAATTTATCGAACCTCTTCATTTAATGAGCGCCTTACTGAATCAGGAAGGGGGTTCGGTACGTCCTTTATTAACCTCAGCTGGCGTTAACGCCGGCCAGCTACGCACCGCCATCGATCAGGCGCTGAGCCGTTTACCTCAGGTGGAAGGCACCGGGGGAGATGTTCAGCCATCTCAGGATCTGGTACGCGTGCTGAACCTTTGCGACAAGCTGGCGCAAAAGCGTGGGGATAACTTTATTTCGTCAGAACTCTTTGTTCTGGCCGCGCTTGATTCACGAGGCACGCTGACCGACCTGCTTAAATCTGCCGGTGCGACCACCGCCAATGTGACTCAGGCGATCGATCAAATGCGTGGAGGTGAAGGCGTGAACGATCAGGGAGCCGAAGACCAGCGTCAGGCTTTGAAAAAATTTACCGTCGATCTTACCGAGCGTGCTGAACAGGGCAAACTAGACCCTGTGATTGGCCGTGACGAAGAGATCCGTCGTACCATTCAGGTCCTGCAGCGTCGGACCAAAAACAACCCGGTGCTCATTGGTGAGCCAGGCGTTGGTAAAACGGCCATCGTTGAAGGGCTGGCGCAGCGTATTGTGAACGGCGAAGTTCCGGAAGGGCTGAAAGGCCGACGCGTACTGGCGCTGGATATGGGCGCGCTGGTGGCCGGCGCAAAATACCGCGGTGAGTTCGAGGAGCGCCTGAAAGGGGTGCTTAACGATCTCGCCAAACAGGAAGGCAACGTCATCCTGTTTATCGATGAACTGCATACCATGGTCGGAGCGGGTAAAGCCGATGGCGCCATGGATGCCGGGAACATGCTGAAACCTGCGCTGGCGCGTGGCGAGCTGCACTGCGTAGGCGCCACAACGCTGGATGAATACCGTCAGTACATCGAAAAAGATGCTGCGCTGGAGCGCCGCTTCCAGAAAGTGTTTGTGGCTGAACCTACGGTTGAAGACACCATTGCGATTCTGCGAGGCCTGAAAGAGCGCTATGAGCTGCACCACCATGTGCAGATCACCGACCCGGCTATTGTCGCGGCGGCAACCTTATCGCATCGCTATATTGCCGATCGTCAGCTGCCGGACAAAGCCATCGACCTGATCGATGAGGCGGCTTCCAGCATTCGTATGCAGATTGACTCGAAGCCAGAAGAGCTGGACCGCCTGGATCGCCGAATCATTCAGCTCAAGCTGGAGCAGCAGGCGCTAATGAAAGAGTCTGATGAGGCCAGTAAAAAGCGTCTCGATATGCTGAATGAAGAGCTACAGGATAAAGAGCGCCAGTATTCTGTGCTGGAAGAAGAGTGGAAGGCTGAAAAAGCCTCTCTTTCTGGCACCCAGACGATTAAAGCCGAACTGGAACAGGCAAAAATTGCCATCGAGCAGGCGCGCCGCGTCGGCGATCTGGCGCGGATGTCAGAGCTGCAATATGGCAAGATTCCGGAGCTGGAAAAACAGCTGGAAGCCGCCACGCAGTCTGAAGGTAAAACCATGCGTCTGCTGCGTAACAAAGTGACGGATGTCGAAATCGCTGATGTGCTGGCGCGCTGGACTGGGATTCCTGTGGCACGCATGATGGAAAGCGAGCGTGAAAAACTGCTGCGGATGGAGCAGGATTTACATGAGCGGGTGATTGGTCAGGATGAAGCCGTCGAGGCGGTATCCAACGCTATTCGTCGTAGCCGTGCGGGACTTTCCGATCCTAATCGTCCGATTGGCTCGTTCCTGTTCCTTGGGCCGACCGGGGTAGGTAAAACTGAGCTCTGCAAAGCGCTGGCGAACTTTATGTTTGATAGCGATGACGCCATGGTTCGTATTGATATGTCCGAATTTATGGAGAAACACTCCGTCTCTCGTCTGGTCGGGGCGCCTCCGGGATATGTTGGTTATGAAGAGGGTGGTTATCTGACCGAGGCAGTGCGTCGTCGCCCTTATTCCGTCATTCTGCTGGATGAAGTGGAAAAAGCGCACCCGGATGTGTTTAACATTCTGCTTCAGGTACTGGATGACGGGCGTCTGACGGACGGGCAGGGGAGAACGGTTGATTTCCGTAACACGGTTGTCATTATGACCTCTAACCTGGGTTCCGATTTAATTCAGGAACGCTTCGGTGAGCTGGATTACAGCCACATGAAAGACCTGGTGCTGGGCGTGGTCAGCCAAAACTTCCGTCCGGAGTTCATTAACCGTATCGATGAAGTTGTTGTGTTCCATCCGCTCGGAGAGAAACACATTGCTTCTATTGCTCAAATCCAGCTGCAGCGTCTGTACAAACGTCTGGAAGAGCGTGGCTACGAGGTGCACATTGATGATGATGCCCTGAAGTTGCTTAGCCAGAATGGTTACGATCCTGTCTATGGCGCACGGCCGTTGAAACGCGCTATTCAGCAGCAGATCGAAAACCCGCT
>DKMV01000075.1:463-2777 GCA_002469605.1 Leclercia sp. UBA7405 | reverse complement strand
TAACGGCCTCTCTAAAACCTACCGCGTGGCCGGTTTCCGCCAGGGATGGATGGTGCTGAACGGCCCGAAAAAGCACGCAAAAGGCTATATCGAAGGGCTCGAGATGCTGGCCTCTATGCGCCTGTGCGCCAACGTGCCGGCGCAGCATGCCATTCAGACGGCGCTGGGCGGCTATCAGAGCATCAGCGAATTTATCGTGCCGGGCGGGCGTCTGTACGAGCAGCGTAACCGCGCATGGGAGCTGATTAATGATATTCCGGGCGTCTCCTGCGTGAAGCCGAAAGGCGCGCTCTATATGTTCCCGAAAATCGACATTAAGCGCTTTAATATCTTTGACGATCAGAAGATGGTGCTGGACTTCCTGCTGCAGGAAAAAGTCCTGCTGGTGCAGGGTACCGCATTTAACTGGCCATGGCCGGATCACGTGCGCATCGTGACGCTACCGCGTGAAGACGAGCTGGAGATGGCCGTTAACCGTTTCGGCCGCTTCCTCTCCGGTTACCACCAGTAACTTCACATCGGGCTGCCAGCGGCAGCCCGATTTGCATCTCCCCGCCCCTCCCCCCACAATGAAACCTGTTGTCGTGCAGATTTAAGGTAACCTATGAGTCAGAGCCATTTCTTTGCCCACCTTTCCCGCCTGAAACTGATTAACCGCTGGCCGCTGATGCGCAACGTGCGCACCGAAAACGTCTCCGAACACAGCCTGCAGGTTGCCATGGTCGCCCACGCGCTGGCAGCTATTAAAAACCGTAAATTCAACGGCCAGGTCAACGCGGAGCGCATCGCCCTGCTGGCGATGTATCACGACGCCTCAGAAGTGCTGACCGGCGATCTGCCCACCCCGGTGAAATATTTCAATTCGCAGATTGCCCAGGAGTACAAAGCGATCGAGAAGATTGCCCAGCAAAAGCTGGTAGATATGGTACCCGAGGAGCTGCGCGATATTTTTGCTCCGCTGATCGACGAGCAGCAGTACAGCGAAGAGGAAAAATCACTGGTAAAACAGGCCGATGCCCTTTGTGCTTATCTCAAGTGTCTGGAGGAACTTTCCGCCGGTAACCATGAGTTTGTGCTGGCCAAATCGCGACTGGAAAAGACGCTTGAAGCCCGCCGCAGCGAAGAGATGGATTATTTTATGCAGGTCTTTGTGCCGAGTTTCCATCTGTCGCTGGATGAGATCAGCCAGGATTCGCCGCTTTAACGCCAGAGCCGGATCTGGCTCTGGCTACTGAAGTTAAAACGGAAACAGCACCGGAATTAAAATCACGCAAACCACCATCACCAGCAGGGTGAAAGGCACGCCCAGTTTGACGAAATCGCTGAAACTGTAGTTCCCCGGCCCCAGCACCAGGGTATTCACAGGTGAAGAGACCGGGGTCATAAAGGCCGCCGATGCGGCCATCGCCACCATCATGGCAAAGGGGTACGGCGATACCCCCATCGATTTCGCCATCGCCAGCGCAATGGGCGCCATTAGCACGGCCGTGGCGGTATTAGAGATAAAGAGCCCGATGCTCGCGCACATGACAAACAGGCACACCAGCATCATATAAGGGCCATAGCCGCCGCCAAAACTCATCAATCCCCTCACCACCAGATCCACGCCGCCGGTTTTTTGCAGCGCCAGCGCAAAGGGCATCATACCGACGATAAGAATAATGCTCGGCCAGTGGATCGCCTTGTAGGCGCTCTCGGCGTCGATACAGCGAAATTTCCCCATCAGCAGACAGGCGATAATCGCGGCGATGGGATTGGGGATCTCGTCGGTCAGCATCAGGGCCACCATCAGCACCAGGCAGAAAATGGCGTGCGGGGCCTGGCTATGGGCGGGTGACGCATCGCTGACCTCTACGGGCAGATTTAACACCACAAAATCGCGCCCGCGCTGGCTCAGCTGGGTGATGAGCTTCCAGTTACCGACGACCAGGAAAATATCCCCCAGCTGCAGCGGTTCATCCACTACCGGGCCATCCATTGCCGCCCCGTCGCGTTTCAGCCCCACCACGTTGAGGCCATAGCGGGTACGAAAACCAATTTCGCGGATAGTTTTGCCCAGCAGCTCGGACTCGGGGATTAACGAGACTTCGGCCATCCCCACGTCCAGCGCCCGGTCGGAGAAATACTCCCCACGCAGCACCATGGGCTCGAGCAACTGCTCGCTACAGAATTCGCGCAGATCGACCTCGGCGGTGGACATGTCGATGAGCAGTACATCCCGGGCACGAAATTCAGAGACGCCGTTAACATTGACGATGACCCGGCGGAAGCGGCGCCAGCGCTCCACGCCAATAACGTTGGCCCCGTAGCGCTC
>DKMV01000075.1:0-293 GCA_002469605.1 Leclercia sp. UBA7405 | reverse complement strand
GCTGTCCGATAAGCGGCGAGCCGGGACGGATCGCCAGGCGGCGGGCGCGGCCCGTGAGGCGATAGGCTTTAATCAGATCGCGAAAGGTCCGGCCTTTCCAGCCGTCGCGGGGTTTATCCTCTTCCGGGCTTTTGAGGGCAAAGCGGGTGAGCAACATATAGAAGATGCCCAGCACCAGAATCACCAGACCCAGCGGCGTGACGCTAAAAAAGCTAAACCCCTCCAGCCCTTCGCGTAACAGCTCGCTATTGACCACCAGGTTGGGCGGCGTCGCCACCAGCGTCATCATGCCG
>DKMV01000070.1:2751-3007 GCA_002469605.1 Leclercia sp. UBA7405 | reverse complement strand
CACCTCGGCGATCCCCAGCGTGCGCACGTCCACGCCCATATCAAATACGCGGCGTAAATCGCCATCGGTGAAGATACCTTCGATCTTCATCGTGTCGTCGCAGATAACGGTCATGCCCAGGTTTTTACGGGTAATTTCCAGTAACGCATCGCGTAACGAGGCGTCTTTACTTACACGGGGGATCTCCGCGCCAGTATGCATGATGTCGTTGACCCGCAACAGTAATTTGCGTCCCAGCGCGCCGCCGGGGTGGGAG
>DKMV01000070.1:0-2574 GCA_002469605.1 Leclercia sp. UBA7405 | reverse complement strand
GCCGCCGGGGTGGGAGAGGGCGAAATCTTCAGCGGTAAAGCCGCGGGCTTCAAGCAGGGCGACGGCCAGCGCATCGCCCATCACCAGCGCCGCCGTGGTGCTGGACGTTGGCGCCAGGCCGAGCGGACAGGCCTCTTTTGGCACTTTTACGCACAGATGTACGTCCGCGGCGCGCGCCATGCTGCTTTCGGGGCGGCTGGTAATGCAGATAAGCGGTACCTGCAGGCGCTTAAGCACCGGGATCAGGGCCAGGATTTCATTCGACTCGCCGGAGTTGGACAGGGCGATAACGATATCCTGCGGCGTCACCATGCCGAGATCGCCGTGGGCGGCTTCCGCCGGATGGACGAAAAAGGCGGTGGTGCCGGTACTGGCGAAGGTCGCTGCCATCTTGCGGCCAATATGGCCCGACTTGCCCATCCCCATCACCACAACTTTACCGCGACAGTGGAACATCTTCTCGCACGCCAGCGTAAAGTCATGATTAATATATTGATCTAACTGCGCCAGACCTTCACGTTCAATCTGCAGAACCTCTTTACCTGCTTTCTGAAAGTCAAAACCCGGCTGCAATTCTATTTGCGACATAATGCGTTTCCGTTTACCCAGAGAGAAGCGGCGACAGCCAGTACAGCATCGCCATCCATACGATAAAACCTGCGGTCAGCAGCGCCCCTGCGCCTTTTCCAATCTGCCGTTTACGCCGCCAGCAAAGCAGGGCAAAAATGGCGCTGACCAGCACCATCACGCCATAATCACGCGAAAAGGCCAGCGGATTAAATGCGCCAGGCGACAGCAGAGCCGGCAGGCCAAGCACGATAGCGATATTGAAAATATTCGAACCAATGATATTGCCGATGGCAATATCGTCTTCACCTTTACGCGCCCCGGCAATAGCCGTTGCCAGCTCCGGCAGGCTGGTGCCGATGGCGATAACCGTCAGGCCAATGGTGAGCTCGCTCATGGCAAAGTAGTTCGCCAGCACCGTCGCGTTATCCACAATCATGCGCGTGGCCATCGGCATGATGATTAACGCGATACCCAGCCACAGCAACGCAACCGGTAATGTCCCTTCTCGCGGCAGCTCTGCCACCTGTTCCCGGGTGAGGCTGTCATTGGTTTTCTCTGCGGCACGGGCAAGTTTAACAATATACAGCAGCCAGATCGCCGCCAGCGCCAGCAGGAAGATCCCATCGCTAAAGGTCAGCTGGCCGTCATACAAGACGCAGCCCGCCAGTAAACTTACGATCAACATTAGCGGCAATTCACGACGCAGAACATCAGAATGCACGCGAAATGGATGGAGCAGGGCGGCAAGACCTAATATCAGCAAAATATTGATGATATTTGAGCCGATGGCGGTGCCAACGGCAAGATCGACCTGATCGTGCAACGAGGCGGCGGCCGAGACGATGATCTCCGGCAGGGAAGTCCCTACGCTGACCACCGTCATCCCAATGATAAGGGGAGGAATACCGAAGAGACGACAGAGTATTGATGCTGAAAACACCAGACGATCGGCACTGTAGACCACCAAAAGTAAACCAATTATTAACAGTGCTGTTGCGAGAAGCATCAAAAGTCCTTTCTTCAGGTATACTCGCCGGTCCACTGAGAGAAAATCTCTGGCTGCATACAGTCTGTAGACGTAACGAATTCTTAATTTTGACTTTATGCGCCGTAAAAGTAAAACAAATGCCAGCTTTCGCTTAGCCCTGTAGGTAATTTTCTGTAAAAATGTTGGGTTTATGGCTGAAACAAGCATCATGCTCATTCTGAGCCGGCGATAGAAAGGAAATAGACATGAGCCTGAATGGGGCGAATCTGATCGACGTTCGTGGCGTGAGCTTCACGCGCAGCAGCCGGGTCATTTTTGACAATATTTCTCTTACCGTCCCGCGCGGCAAGATCACCGCGATCATGGGGCCATCCGGCATTGGTAAAACGACCCTTTTACGCCTGATTGGCGGGCAGATCCCGCCGGACAGCGGCGAAATTCTTTTTGACGGCGAAAATGTCCCGACAATGTCGCGTTCACGCCTCTACACCGTGCGTAAGCGCATGAGCATGCTCTTTCAGTCGGGGGCGTTATTTACCGATCTTAACGTCTTCGATAACGTCGCTTATCCGCTGCGCGAACATACGCGCCTGCCTGCGCCATTGCTGAAAAGTACGGTGATGATGAAGCTGGAGGCCGTGGGGCTGCGCGGTGCGGCAAAGCTGATGCCGTCTGAGCTCTCCGGCGGCATGGCCCGCAGGGCCGCGCTGGCGCGTGCCATCGCCCTCGAGCCCGACCTGATTATGTTCGACGAGCCGTTCGTCGGCCAGGATCCCATCACCATGGGCGTGCTGGTAAAACTCATTTCCGAACTGAACAGCGCGCTGGGCGTTACTTGTATTGTGGTCTCCCATGACGTACCGGAAGTGCTGAGCATCGCCGATTACGCCTATATTGTGGCGGACAAGAAAATCGTTGCGCACGGCAGCGCACAGTCTCTGCAGGAGAACAGCGATGCCCGCGTGCGTCAGTTCCTCGACGGCATTGCCGATGGGCCGGTGCCGTTCCGCTATCCG
>DKMV01000144.1:4817-8808 GCA_002469605.1 Leclercia sp. UBA7405 | reverse complement strand
TACCCATAGCCTGCTGGCGGTATTCGCCGGGCTCACCCTCTTCTATTTACAGGTACCCGAAGACTGGTTTATTCCGGCAGATGCTATCCAGGGGATGGTGCTGGGTTACTTAAGCCATATTCTGGCCGATATGCTTACCCCCGCCGGCGTGCCGTTGCTGTGGCCCTGCCGCTGGCGTTTTCGCCTGCCGATCCTCGCCCCGCAAAAAGGCAACCAGCTCGAGCGGGTTTTATGCATGGCGCTCTTTGCCTGGGCGGTCTGGATGCCCCAGTCCCTGCCCGAAAATGGCGCAGTGCGCTGGTCGTCTGAGGCGATTAATTCTCTGCAAATGCAGTTCAATCGCTTTATTCATCAGCAAAGTGAGCACTAAACGGCCAATATCGTTCGATTTGGCATAACCCATTCCATTTGGATATAAGCGCCTTTTCCTGATTCTGATACCCTTTTGCCAACAGGATCGGGCCTTGCCCGATCTGATAATAAATCAGGAGAACGGGGATGAACTTTCCATTAATCGCGAACGTCGTAGTGTTCGTTGTCTTGTTGCTACTGCTGGCGCAGACGCGTCATAAGCAGTGGAGCCTGGCGAAAAAGGTGCTGGTTGGCCTGGTGGTGGGTGTGGTATTTGGCCTGGCATTGCAGGCTATTTACGGCGCCGACAATCCGGTGCTGAAAGAGTCTATCCAGTGGTTTAACGTGGTCGGTAACGGCTATGTGCAGTTGCTGCAGATGATCGTTATGCCGCTGGTCTTCGCCTCTATTCTGAGCGCAGTTGCCCGTCTGCATAATGCCTCTCAACTGGGTAAAATCAGCTTCCTGACCATTGGCACGCTGCTGTTCACCACGCTGATTGCCGCGCTGGTGGGTGTGCTGGTTACTAATCTGTTCGGTCTCACCGCAGAAGGGCTGGTGCAGGGTACGGCAGAAACCGCGCGCCTGACGGCTATCCAGACCAACTATGCGGGCAAAGTGGCCGACCTGACCGTGCCGCAGATGCTGCTCTCCTTCGTGCCGAAAAATCCGTTTGCCGATCTTACCGGCGCCAACCCAACTTCGATTATCAGCGTGGTGATTTTTGCCGCCTTCCTGGGCGTAGCAGCCCTGAAGCTGCTGAAAGAAGATGCGCCGAAAGGCCAGCGCGTGCTGACCGCTATCGATACGCTGCAGAGCTGGGTAATGAAGCTGGTCCGTCTGGTTATGCAGTTGACCCCGTACGGCGTTCTGGCGCTGATGACCAAAGTGGTCGCTGGCTCTAACCTGCAGGATATCATCAAGCTCGGCAGCTTTGTGGTGGCCTCTTACCTGGGCCTGGGCATCATGTTTGTGGTTCACGCCATTCTGCTGGCGGTTAACGGCGTCAGCCCGCTGAAATACTTCCGCAAGGTATGGCCGGTGCTGACCTTCGCCTTTACCAGCCGCTCCAGCGCCGCCTCTATTCCGCTGAACGTGGAAGCGCAGACCCGTCGTCTGGGCGTGCCGGAATCCATTGCCAGCTTCTCTGCCTCCTTTGGTGCCACCATTGGTCAGAACGGCTGCGCAGGCCTCTATCCGGCGATGCTGGCGGTGATGGTTGCGCCGACAGTGGGGATTAACCCGCTGGATCCGGTGTGGATCGCCACCCTGGTGGGGATCGTCACCATCAGCTCCGCAGGGGTTGCCGGTGTCGGCGGCGGTGCTACCTTCGCCGCGCTGATCGTCCTGCCCGCGCTGGGCCTGCCGGTAACATTAGTTGCGCTGCTTATCTCCGTTGAACCGCTGATCGACATGGGCCGTACCGCCCTGAACGTTAGCGGCTCCATGACGGCTGGCACCCTGACCAGCCAGTGGATGAAGCAGACCGATAAAACCATCCTGGAGAGCGACGACCACGCCGAACTGGCGCACCGTTAGACTCTTTTGCCCATAAAAAAACCGCCTTCGGGCGGTTTTTTTATGGCTGCTACTCTTCGACTTCATTCTCCTGCCGGATCTGGTTAGCCCAGCGCTGGGCCGACTCAGGGACCGTAAAGGTCGGGGAACGCTGAAAACGCTCACCTGTCATGACGAACGCCACATACTTACCCCGTAAAAGCCAGACATCACGAAATGCCTCCATTTTGGTGGCATGTTCGGGCGGAGCGGGTTCGACGCGGGGTACGTAGCTGATAACCTGGCGGTTTTGTTGACGAAGAGGTTTCATAAGCGACGGGTTCACTAAAGCAAATTATGAAAACAGTAAAAGCTTATCATAGCCGATTGCCCTTTCTGCGTCGCGTCCGGCCTTGTATTTGTTACAGATTACTAAGGATAAATTGCAGCGCAAACGAGTCGGCGGCGGGTGATGTTCTATAGTTAAAAGGTTTGAGTTAAAAACAAGTACGTTTCAGCCATAAAATCAGGAGACGAGTGCAATGTCGCAAAATGATAAGCCCCACACCCCGCATCAATCCCCGGTACATGACGACTCTGAAGCAAAACCAGGCCTGGATTCACTGGCTCCCGCAGATGGCTCCCACCGGCCTACGGCAGCACCCAGCGCCCCCGGAGAGCAACCCACTGCGCCAGGCAGCCTGAAGGCGCCGGACACCGGCAACGAAAAACTTAACTCCCTGGAAAGCCTGCGTAAAAACGGCGAAAACTATCCGCTGACCACCAATCAGGGGGTGCGCATCGCTGACGATCAAAACTCCCTGCGCGCCGGCACCCGCGGCCCGACCCTGCTGGAAGACTTCATCCTGCGGGAGAAAATCACCCATTTCGACCATGAGCGTATCCCGGAGCGCATCGTACACGCGCGTGGCTCCGCCGCCCATGGCTATTTCCAGCCTTACAAAAGCCTGAAAGAGATTACTAAAGCCGATTTCCTTTCCGATCCGGATAAAATCACGCCGGTATTTGTTCGCTTCTCCACGGTACAGGGTGGCGCCGGCTCGGCCGATACGGTGCGCGATATTCGCGGCTTCGCCACTAAGTTCTATACCGACGAGGGCATTTTTGATCTGGTCGGGAACAACACCCCGATCTTCTTTATTCAGGACGCACACAAGTTTCCCGATTTTGTTCACGCCGTAAAACCCGAGCCGCACTGGGCTATTCCGCAGGGCCAGAGCGCGCATGATACCTTCTGGGATTATGTTTCGCTCCAGCCGGAGACCCTGCACAACGTGATGTGGGCGATGTCCGACCGCGGCATCCCGCGTAGCTACCGCACCATGGAAGGTTTTGGTATCCACACCTTCCGCCTGATCAACGCCGAGGGGAAAGCCACCTTTGTGCGCTTCCACTGGAAGCCGGTCGCGGGTAAAGCCTCGCTGGTATGGGACGAAGCGCAGAAACTGACCGGCCGCGACCCGGACTTCCACCGCCGTGAGCTGTGGGAAGCCATCGAAGCGGGCGACTATCCGGAATATGAACTTGGATTCCAGCTCATTCCGGAAGAGGATGAGTTCAAATTCGACTTCGACCTGCTGGATCCTACCAAGCTGATTCCGGAAGAGCTGGTGCCGGTACAGCTGGTGGGCAAAATGGTGCTTAACCGTAACCCGGATAACTTCTTTGCCGAGAACGAGCAGGCCGCGTTCCACCCGGGCCATATTGTCCCGGGGCTGGATTTCACCAACGATCCGCTGCTGCAGGGCCGCCTCTTCTCCTATACCGATACGCAGATCAGCCGTCTTGGTGGACCGAACTTCCACGAAATTCCGATTAACCGTCCGACCTGCCCGTATCACAACTTCCAGCGTGACGGCATGCACCGTATGGAGATCGATACCAACCCGGCAAACTACGAGCCGAACTCGATCAACGATAACTGGCCGCGCGAAACGCCTCCGGCCCCGAAACGCGGCGGCTTTGAGTCATACCAGGAGCGCGTGGAAGGCCACAAAGTGCGCGAACGCAGCCCATCGTTTGGGGAGTACTACGCGCATCCGCGTCTTTTCTGGCAGAGCCAGACTCCCGTCGAGCAGCAGCATATTATTGGCGCCTTCAGCTTTGAGCTGAGCAAAGTGGT
>DKMV01000144.1:3845-4585 GCA_002469605.1 Leclercia sp. UBA7405 | reverse complement strand
CTTTGAGCTGAGCAAAGTGGTGCGGGCCTATATTCGCGAGCGTGTTGTCGACCAGCTGGCTCACATTGATATCACCCTTGCCCAGGGGGTGGCGGAAAATCTCGGGATTACCCTCACCGATGAGCAGCGTCACATCGCGCCGCCAAAAGATGTTAATAACCTGAAGAAAGACCCTTCCCTCAGCCTCTATGCCGTTCCCGGCGGGGATATCAAGGGTCGGGTGGTGGCGGTGCTGCTGAACGCCAAAACCCGCTCAGCGGACGTGTTGGCAGTGTTGCAGGCGCTGAAGGCCAGAGGCGTGCATGCCAAACTGCTCTATGCGCGCATGGGCGAAGTGGTCGCCGATGACGGCTCCGTACTGCCCATCGCCGCAACCTTTGCCGGCTCCCCGTCCCTGACGGTGGATGCGGTGGTCGTGCCCTGCGGCGATATTCAGAGCCTGCTTGATAACGGCGACGCCAACTACTACCTGCTGGAAGCCTATAAGCACCTTAAACCCATTGCGCTGGCAGGCGATGCCCGGCAGTTCAAAACGCTGCTGAAGGTGGCGGACCAGGGTGAAGAGGGGATTGTAGAGGGTGATAGCGCAGACAGCGCCTTTACCGATGAGCTGCTGAACCTGCTGGCGGCGCACCGGGTGTGGTCGCGCAGCAGTAAAATTGCCTCTATACCGGCCTAAAAAAACGCCGGGTGGTTTATCCACCCGGCGCTCTTTTACAGATCGCTGAAGTTCCCCAGAG
>DKMV01000144.1:0-3686 GCA_002469605.1 Leclercia sp. UBA7405 | reverse complement strand
GCGGAGGTTAACACCTCCAGCTCGGCCAGCCGCGGCCAGCAGTAGGCGCTTTTACGCAGGGTATTGTCGATTAACGCCGGATGGGCCATCACCTCCAGAGATTGCTCCCCCTGCGCCAGCGAGCGATCCAGCACCTGCAAAAACAGCGCTTCGCTAATCTCTTCGCCATAAAACGCGCTGCTGAACCCGTCGGTGGTGGCAGGCAGCTCAGTCACAGACTTCCATGAACCTTCATTGCGATCGACGCGCAGGGCCACCCCTTTGCGCCGGGCAAACTCCGCTACCAGCGGGAAAATGGCCGGGATCATATGGACGTGATGATGGCTGTCGATATGCGTTGGCTCACGCCCGAAGAGATCGACAAAGCGGTTAAACTGGCAATCCAGCTCCCGGGCAATCTCCTCCAGCGGCAGGCTGCCCTGCTCCGCCATCTCCCAGATCCATTTCCCCAACTGCCCGTCGCGGGTCAGCCCCGGCATTATGGTCAGCGGCATGCCGAGCGTCAGCACAAAGTGCATCCCGATGCCGAGCCCGGGCAGATCCCGGCTCAGGGCCGCCGCATGGTCGATAGCGTCGGCGTTGACCATGGCGGTGGTGGAGGTGACCACCCCGTGTCGGCAGGCCTCGACGATGCCGTAGTTCTGCCCCTTCGATAGCCCGAAATCATCGGCATTGACGATCAGCACATTGTCCATCGTGACCCCTCTTAACGCTGTTCGCTTTTCAGTTTATCAATAGTGGCGGCAAAAGCCGGGAGCCATTTTTCATGGGCGATGATCAGCTCACGCGCCAGGATTTCCGCATCCCTGTCCGAGTGCACCAGAGGGCTGAGATTCAGCGCCAGCAGTACATCGTTCAGCTCACCGCTAATCGCGGCCTGGCTGGCGGCCACCTCAAAGCCTTTGATGGTGTGAATCAGCCCCAGCACCTTTTCATCGAAACGGGTGATGCGCGGATGCGGCGTGGCGCCGTCGCGCCCGAGGATGCAGGTCATCTCTACCGCCCAGTCGGCCGGGATATTCTCGATGTGGCCATAATGCGGCACGTTGACGTAATGCTCGGCCTGTTTGTCATTGTAAATGGCGTTGATCACCTCGCAGGCAGCGTCGGAATAGTAGGCGCCGCCGCGCTGCTCCAGCTCCTTCGGCTTCACGTTCAGCTCGGGATCTTTATAAAGCTCAAAGAGCTGTTTTTCGACCTTCTGTACTACCTGGGCCCTGGCGCCGCCCTTGTAATATTCGCCCATTTCGATGGCCAGCATCTCTTTCTGCTTGAAGTAGTAAAGCAGATAGGAGCAGGGAAGCAGATTCAGGGAGCGGATCAGCCCCTCGCTGAAGGGGAGATCGAAGATATTTTTCACCGACGCGGCCTTCAGGCTGCCGCTGGCTACCCCATCCAGCAGTTCGGCGAAGCGCGACTGCCCGTTCACCAGCACATCTTTAATAAAGACCATGTGGTTGAGGCCGAACAGGTCGATGGAGAGGTCGTCATCCGCACTCAACGCCAGCACGTCGCGGATAAACATCTTCATGCCGATAGGAATGTTACAAACGCCGATAAAGCGTTTAAAGCCCGTATGGCGATAGACTGCTTCGGTCACCATCCCGGCCGGGTTGGTAAAGTTGATCACCCAGGCCTGGGGGCAGATCGCCTGTACGTCCTTAATGATGTCGAAAATCACCGGAATGGTGCGCAGCCCTTTAAACAGGCCGCCTGCCCCGTTGGTCTCCTGCCCCAGATAGCCGTGGCTCAGGGGGATACGTTCATCCAGTTCGCGGGCCTTCAGTTGCCCGACGCGAAGCTGGGTGGTGACAAAATCGGCACCCCGCAGCGCCAGGCGGCGATCCAGGGTTTTATGCACGGTAAGGGGCACCCCGGCCTTTTTGACCATTCTCTGGCAGAGATCAAAAATAATATCCAGCTTCTGCTGCCCCTCTTCCACATCCACCAGCCATAATTCGCTGACGGGTAATTCGTCATAGCGTTTAATAAAGCCTTCGAGTAACTCCGGGGTATAACTGCTGCCGCCACCGATAGTGACTACTTTCAATTTCTTTTGCATATTTATCTCCCTGATCGCTGCCAGTGGGTATAGCGCGCCCCTCCCATTTACTATGGGCAAGTTTTAAAGTCGACATTCCGGCGGCCATGCCGCCGGAGGTTAATTAATTACCGTGAGATTTTTGCGATAACTGTTCGGGGTAAATGAGGTGAATTTTTTAAAGGTTTTAATAAACAGACTTGGACTGCTATAACCCGACTCATAAGCAATATCCGTAACCGAATAATTGGTTATTTCCAGCTGCTTCTTGGCGAAATTAATGCGTATTTCATTAATAATCTGCACCGGCGTTTTGCGATAATAACGCTGGGTCGCGCGGGTGAGATACTCCTGCGACTTTCCGGAGAGCATGACCATATTTTCCAGCGCGTTCTCACTGAACTTCAGTTTGTCGTGCATCACCTCGACGGTGGAGCGCAGCCACTGAGGAATATCATCCGCCACCTGCTGCTCTTCACGGTGGTGGCGCAGGCGATTGATAACGTAAAACGAGACGGTTTCGATAAACTCATCGAACTCGCTGTCGCGGAAATTGAGCGAGGCGATCACCGTCTCAATCCAGGTGAGGAATTCGCTTTTAACATGGTAAATCTGCGAGGCCACAAAGCAGAACGGCAGCAGCGGCAGGTAGTGCTTTTCAAAAAAGCGTTTACTGATGCCGACGTTCAGAATGCGGGTGGCGCCAAAGTCATAGAAGCTCTGGTGATGGGAGCCCATCGGGATAAAGACAAAGTCCCCGCGCTCCAGCAGAACCCGCTTGCCGTTGATCTCCTGGTAGTAGCGGCCGGTCAGCACAATGGTGAACTCATAGTAGTCGTGCTGGTGCAGGCCACTGATGCTCTCAACCTTGTTATAAATAAACACGTGAAAATTTTTGCCGTTGAACAGCTGTTGCTCATGTGCGGTTTTGATTTCCATCGCGCTGACCTCCTGGAGACGATGAGTTACTGAATTTTTTCGTGCAGATCGATGAGCTCGGTTACCAGTTCCCTGGCCAGCATTGAGGTCATCAGATGATCCTGAGCGTGAACCAGCACCAGGCTGAGCTTCATTTTACCCTCACCCTGATCGCCTTCAATCAGTTTTGTTTGCACCAGATGCGCTTCGTTCAGCGCCAGACGCGATTGATCCATCATGGTTCTGGCGGCGACGAAATCGCCCTGCTTGGCCTGTTTCAGCGCGGCGTATGCCAGGCTTCTGGCCTGACCCGAGTTGATGATAAGCCCCATCACCACCTCTTCCAGATCGTTCTCTTCTGCCGCTTCCGCTACGATATTGTCTATATCAAACATCTCTTTCTCCTTTGCAGGCGCGGTTCCCCGCGCCGGTCGACATCAGAATTTCAGGGCGAGGGCGATATCTTCTTCGCTCTCTTCTTCATCGATAGTGGTTTGTGCCTTGTTGGCGATGGCCACGAACGGCATATAGAGCAGCGTTGCCACGCCGAGGTTAAATATCGCTACCAGGAAGGCCGCGATGCTGCCGTTGGTGTTGAAAAACGCACCCAGGCCAACCGGCATGGTCCAGGGGGCCATATTGGTCACCGGGGGGATAATGCCCAGGTAGTAGGCGGTCAGGGTAATAGCCGCCAGCAGCGGCTGCACCAGCACGAACGGAATAAACA
>DKMV01000069.1:681-6154 GCA_002469605.1 Leclercia sp. UBA7405 | reverse complement strand
CCGGTGCTGGCGGCGCAGATGGGCTATCTGCCGGGGATGATCTGGATCCTGGCGGGCGTTGTACTGGCCGGGGCGGTGCAGGACTTTATGGTGTTGTTCGTCTCCACCCGCCGCGACGGGCGCTCGCTCGGCGAGCTGGTGAAAGAGGAGATGGGGGCCACCGCCGGGGTGATTGCGCTGGTGGCGACCTTTATGATTATGGTGATCATCCTGGCGGTGCTGGCGATGATCGTGGTGAAAGCCCTGACTCACAGCCCGTGGGGAACCTACACCGTCGCCTTTACCATTCCGCTGGCGCTCTTTATGGGGATCTACATTCGCTACCTGCGCCCGGGGCGCATTGGTGAAGTGTCGGTGATTGGCCTGGTGTTCCTGGTGTTCGCTATTATCTCCGGCGGCTGGGTGGCGGAAAGCCCAACCTGGGCGCCCTGGTTTGACTTTACCGGCGTGCAGCTGACCTGGATGCTGGTGGGCTACGGTTTTGTGGCGGCGGTGCTGCCGGTGTGGCTGCTGCTGGCGCCGCGCGACTACCTCTCTACCTTCCTGAAAATCGGCACCATCGTCGGGCTGGCGATTGGCATTCTGATTATGCGCCCAACCCTGACCATGCCGGCGCTGACCAAATTTATCGACGGCACCGGCCCGGTCTGGACCGGTAACCTCTTCCCGTTCTTGTTTATCACCATCGCCTGCGGGGCGGTGTCGGGCTTCCATGCGCTGATCGCCTCCGGCACCACGCCGAAGATGCTGGCTAATGAGAATCAGGCCTGCTTTATCGGCTACGGCGGCATGCTGATGGAGTCCTTCGTGGCGATTATGGCGCTGGTCTCGGCGTGCATTATCGATCCGGGCGTCTACTTTGCCATGAACAGCCCGATGGCGGTGCTGGCCCCGGCCGGTACGGCAGACGTGGTGGCCTCTGCGGCGCAGGTAGTCAGCGGCTGGGGCTTCGCCATCACGCCAGACGCCTTGACCGCAGTGGCCCGGGACATCGGCGAAAACACCGTACTGGCTCGCGCCGGTGGTGCGCCGACGTTGGCCGTAGGTATCGCGCAGATCCTGCACCAAGTGCTGCCAGGCCAAAACACCATGGCCTTCTGGTACCACTTCGCGATTCTCTTTGAAGCGCTGTTCATCCTGACGGCCGTTGACGCGGGCACCCGTGCAGGTCGCTTCATGCTGCAGGATTTGCTGGGCAGTTTCGTGCCGTCGCTGAAACGCACCGAGTCCTGGACCGCCAACGCCATTGGCACAGGCGGTTGCGTGGCGCTGTGGGGTTATCTGCTTTATCAGGGCGTGATAGATCCGCTGGGCGGCATCAACACCTTGTGGCCGCTGTTCGGCATCTNNGTATCACTTTGCCATTCTGTTCGAAGCGCTGTTTATCCTGACGGCGGTGGACGCCGGGACCCGCGCGGCGCGCTTTATGCTGCAGGATCTGCTGGGGGTGATCTCCCCGAACCTGAAGCGCACCGATTCGCTGCCGGCGAACCTGCTGGCGACGGCGCTCTGCGTGCTGGCCTGGGGCTACTTCCTGCACCAGGGGGTGGTGGATCCGCTCGGCGGCATTAACACCCTGTGGCCGCTGTTTGGTATCGCCAACCAGATGCTGGCGGGTATGGCGCTGATGCTCTGCGCGGTGGTGCTGTTCAAGATGAAGCGCCAGCGTTTTGCCTGGGTAGCGCTGGTGCCGACGGCCTGGCTGCTGATCTGTACCCTGACCGCCGGCTGGCAGAAAGCCTTCAGCCCGGATACCAAAGTGGGCTTCCTGGCGATCGCCAATAAGTTCCAGGCGATGATCGACAGTGGTAATATCCCTGCGCAGTACACCCAGGCGCAGCTGTCGCAGCTGGTGTTTAACAACCGTCTGGACGCCGGGCTGACCATCTTCTTTATGGTGGTGGTTGTGGTGCTGGCCTGGTTCTCCCTGAAGACCGCCCTGGCGGCGCTGAAGGTGGACAAGCCGACGGCGAAAGAGACGCCTTATGAGCCAATGCCCGCCAACCTGGACGAAATTGTCACCCAGGCGAAAGGGGCACATTAATATACCCGAATACCCCTCACCCCGGCCCTCTCCCCAAAGGGGAGAGGGAGAAAAGTGAGCACCTACTTAAAGCTCGCACCGAACGGTCCCCTCTCCCCTTTGGGGAGAGGGTTAGGGTGAGGGGATAAACAAACGAGAAACAAACCATGTTCGACACACTTTCTAAAGCAGGCAAATACCTGGGCCAGGCCGCAAAAATGATGATTGGCGTGCCGGATTACGACAACTACGTCGAGCATATGCGGGTGAACCACCCTGACCAGACGCCGATGACCTACGAAGCCTTTTTCCGCGATCGCCAGGACGCCCGTTACGGCGGCAAGGGCGGGGCGAAGTGCTGTTAACCCTCTTTCGGCAGATAAAGGCTGATCTGCTCCTGGCGACAGCCGTAGATAGCCGCCAGCTTTTCGCGGGTGCGTTTCTGCGGACGGGAGTCCAGGGATTCTAACTGTGAAACGGCAGACTGGCTGATGCCGAGTTTCTCTGCCACCTCCTGCTGAGACATGCCGCGCAAGATGCGCCATGCGGCCTGCAGGCTGACATCCTGCCATGTCATGATGCTGCACACTTCTCCGGGTAATTCCACGTCATCATAACAATCGTGTTCAACTTCAATATCTTCCAAATCCTCATCGGTTTCGTCGTCGATCTCTGCCATCTGTAAGCACATACGAAAGTATTCGTCATAGGGTATGACCACATACTGGGTTTTCCCTTTATCGTCCTTAATCAGCTGTACAGCCATAGGGAGCCTTTTCCTCGTGCAGGTAAGTTGTTGATGTTCTGCGTTTAACGTCCACTACATAACAATCGTTATCGGGAGCGTCCCGCAGTGTAATCAAAATGCGGTAATCGCCTACGCGTAACCGAAACTGATTTTCTGAAGCCGATATTTTTATGATATCGGGCCGGGGAGCCGACTGGTCATCAAGGCCAGCGAGTTTGGTTTCAATTCGTTGTCGATAGCGACTATCAATTCGTGATAGCGCTTTTTTTGCAACCCGTGACCAGACAATCTTCATCCGTACCTCCACTGTACGCCCACACAAAATATAAGGAAATAATAAGACTATTAGATAAATTCCGAATCTCTTATGGGGCACTCTACGGCAGGCAAAAGGGAGGATGAAGCGGCAAAACGCCAGCCGTCGAGGCGGCTCGAAAAAGCCTCTGCCGGGCGACAGAGGCGTGCAGGAAGAGTGCGATCAGGCGTTCAAACCGCCGTCTACATCCAGCCCGGTGCCGGAGATCTGCCCGGCCAGCGGGCTTGCCAGGAAGGTAACGGCGGCGGCCACATCTTCCGGCTGTCCGTAGTGGCCGATGGCAATCAGCTGACGCTGGGATTCGGCCTGGTCACCGTCCTCCGGGTTCATATCGCTGTTGGTGGGGCCAGGGTGCACCAGGTTAACCGTGATACCGCGCGGGCCCAGATCCCGGGCCAGACCGCGGGTCAGGGAGTTGAGCGCCGATTTGGTCATTGAGTAGACGGCGATCTCCGGCTGAGCCACGCGGTTTGCCAGACAGCTGCCGATATTAATGATGCGTCCGCCGTCAGAAAGCCAGGTCAGGGCGGCCTGGGTGGCGATTACCACTCCGCGAATATTGACGTTAATAAGGGCATCGATATCGGCCAGCGTCATCGATTCCAGCGAGCCGCCGCGGGCGATCCCGGCGTTATTCACCAGGATATCCAGCCCGCCGAGGGTGCGTGCCGCCTGAGCAACCGCATCCTGGATCGCCTGCGCGCTGGCGCTGTCGGCCTGAATCGCCTCGCCTTGACGGCCGAGAGCGGCGATCTCGTCGGCCACCGCCCGGGCCTTATCGGCGGACTTTTCATAGGTGATAACCACATCGGCACCCGCCTGTGCCAGCGATAACGCAATCGCACGACCCAACCCACGGCTGGCGCCGGTAACCAGCGCCTTTTTACCTGTTAAATCGATCTGCATGATGACCTCAACGCGATAGTAGTGAAAACCATCACCAGGTATAGAGGATGCTGGCCCGCCGTCAATGGGCTTAACGGGTGAAGGACTCCACCTTTTCAAAGGCGGCGCGCAGCCGCTCGGGGGTGAGCTCAATCGGCAGATAGTGAATCGACTCCACCGGGCGCAGGGTATGGGCGATAACCTTATCCAGCGCGTCGCGGTTATGGATATCCACCTCCAGCTCGCGCAGGGTGGTTGGCAGGTTGAAGCGCTGATAGGCCGCCACCAGCTGCGCCAGTACCTCGTCCTGGCCGAGCAGGGCGCTCTGCACCAGAATGCCGTACGCCACTTTGGTGCCGTGCAGGAAGTTGTTGGTTTGCGGCAGCACCGTCAGGCCGTTATGTACCGCATGGGCCGCCGCCACCCGGGTGTAGCGCTCGCCCAGCCCGCCCACCATGCCGCCGCCGGCGATAATGGCATCCACTACGTCGAGGAAAGGTCGGGTCAGCTCGCCGCGTTCCTGGTCCGCCAGCGCCTGTTCGCTGCTCTCAAGCAGCACGTCGCGAATGGCCAGCGCCCCGTTGATGCCCAGACGCACCGTCAGGGGCAGATTTTCCGGCTGCGGGGCCAGTACCACCGCCTCATACCACTTCGCCAGGGTATCGCCGATGCCTGCCAGCAGATACTCCGCCGGAGCGTTAAGAATGATTTCCGGCTCGACCAGCACCAGGAAATTGGCGTCGTCGAAAATCTCAAAGTGCAGGGCCGAACCGGCGTCGTTATACCAGACGGAGAGCGGGGTCCAGGCGGCGCAGGTGGCGGCGATGGTCGGAATGGCGACCACCGGCAGCGCCAGACGACGCGCCACGGCTTTTACCGTATCCAGCAGCGCGCCGCCGCCGATGCCGATCACCACGCTGGCCTCGCTGCCCGCCTCATTGACCAGCCCGGTTACGTCCCGCTCGCTGCAGTGGCCCTTAAACAGAATGTGCTTCGCGCCCGGCGCGTTAAAACTGTCCGGCAGCCAGGGGCGCGCCCCCTCGATGGCCCGCTCGCCGTAAATCCACACCGCCCGGGCAAGCTGTTCCGGGGTGAAAAAGTCATCCAGGCGCTGCAGGCTGCCGGGGTGCGAGAAGTAGTTGGCCGGGCCGGGAACGACGCGGATTTCGGTAGTGCTCATGATGGTGTCCTTTGTACGAAGCGTTAACCCGATGTTATGTCTGGACATCCGGATGGCTAATAATATTTCGCTTTATCTTATGCCTTTTCCGTCGTTGTCAGTCAACCGCAGCTGTGAAAAATTCGACAAAACCGAATAATAAAGAGGGATTTAACGCCAATGGTATCAAGTCGCCTGGAGATGCGGGGTATCAGCCTGGCCTTTGCGGGGTTTCAGGCCCTGTCGCAGGTGAATTTCACCCTGACGGGCGGGTCCGTGCACGCCCTGACGGGGGCCAATGGCGCCGGTAAATCCACCCTGATGGCGGTGCTGTGCGGCACC
>DKMV01000069.1:0-604 GCA_002469605.1 Leclercia sp. UBA7405 | reverse complement strand
ATGGCGGTGCTGTGCGGCACCCACGACCACTACGAGGGTGAAATCAGCATTAATAACCAGCCGGTGTCGATTCGTGAACCCCTCGATGCGAAACGGCTGGGGATCCACCTTGTGCAGCAGGAGGTGGACGTGGCGCTGATCCCGGGATTAAGCATTGCCGAAAATATCATGCTCGACCACCTGGCCCAGCCGGGGCATCGTTTTCGCTGGAGCAGCGTGCGCCACCAGGCCAGGCAGGCGCTGGCGCAGCTGGACGTCGCCCTCGACGTTCGCCGGGCGATAGAGAGCTGTACGCTGGCGGAAAAGCAGCAAATTCTGCTGGCGCGCGCGCTCTCTCATCACTGCCGTTTCCTGATTCTGGATGAGCCCACCGCCCCGCTGGACGCCCACGAAAGCGAGCGTCTGTTCAGCGTGGTGCGGCGTTTACGCCAGCAGGGGATTGGGGTGGTGTTTATCTCGCACCGCATTCACGAGCTGAAAGCCATCTGCGACACCCTCACCGTACTGCGCGATGGCAAGCTAATTGACGCCTGCCCGATGGCAGCGCTTAGCGGCGAGGCCATCGTTGAGAAGATGCTCGGCCACGAGCTGAACGATATCTATC
>DKMV01000033.1 GCA_002469605.1 Leclercia sp. UBA7405 | reverse complement strand
CTGTGGCCGGGCTTCTCCCGCTCCGGGGCGACCATCTCCGGCGGTATGCTGATGGGCGTGAGCCGCTACGCGGCGTCGGAGTTCTCCTTCCTGCTGGCGGTGCCGATGATGATGGGCGCCACCGCGCTGGATCTCTATAAGAGCTACCACTTCCTGACGGCTGGCGACATCCCGATGTTCGCCGTGGGCTTCGTGACCGCGTTTATTGTGGCGCTGGTGGCGATTAAAACCTTCCTGCAGCTTATCAAACGCATCTCCTTTATCCCGTTCGCCATCTACCGCTTTATCGTGGCGGCAGCGGTGTACGTCGTCTTCTTTTAAGCGTGCGCCCTCAGTCTTTGGGCTGAGGGCAACGCTTTTCCTTCCACTCTGCTACCGCCGCTATCCGCCGCTTAGTTAACTCTTCGCGAATTTCTGGTCCTTTAAACCCGGCCTCCACCACCGCTTTAGTTGGCACGGCTTTCGCCACCTCCCAAGCTTCCCGCAGTAAACGCCCCTGCACGTAATCCGTATCTTCAAAACCGGTGCGCCCGCGCACGTCAGCTTCGCTGGTGAGGGCGATCTGCTCCACGCGCTGGGGCTTGCGCCAGGCATCAATGCTGTCGAATAGCTTCACGATGGTGGCCGGCTTCAGGATCGGGAAGGTATGGATCAGGTCATGGAATTCGGCCACCAGCTTCGCTAAATCGCGAATATCGTTCGGCACCCGCAGGCGCTGGCAGAGCCCGTCCACCAGCCTCACGCCCGCCGGGCCGTGGCCGTGATGGCGCGGCCAGAGCGCTTTTGGCGTTAAGCCTTTGCCCAGATCGTGGCAGAGGGTGGCGAAGCGCACGTCTACCGCCGGGCTGAGCATGGCGGCCATGCTTAGCGTCATCAGGGTATGGATCCCGGTGTCGATCTCCGGATGCCACTTTGCCGGGGCCGGCACGCCGAACAGCGCGTCGATCTCCGGGAAGAGCACCTTCAGGGCGCCGCAGTCGCGCAGCACCTGGAAAAAGACCTGCGGGTTGCGGGTGGTAAGGGCGTTCTCCGTCTCTTTCCAGACGCGCTCGGGGGTAAGGTGCTCCAGCTCGCCCGCCTCCGTCATGGCGCTCATCAGCGCCAGGGTCTCATCAGCAATGCGGAAACTGAGGTGGGCATAGCGGGCGGCAAAGCGCGCCACGCGCAGGACGCGCAGCGGATCTTCAGAAAAAGCGGGGGAGACGTGGCGCAGCAGGCGGTTTTTCAGATCGTCCAGGCCACCGTAAGCGTCGATAACGGTGCCGTCGTCATTCTGCGCCAGGGCGTTGATGGTGAGATCGCGCCGCTGCAGATCCTGCTCCAGGGTCACGTCCGGCGCGGCGTAGCAGGTAAACCCGGTGTAGCCGGAGCCTGACTTTCGCTCGGTGCGCGCCAGGGCGTACTCTTCGTGGGTTTGCGGATGAAGGAACACGGGAAAATCGCGGCCTACCTGCTGGTAGCCCGCGTCGAGCATCTCCTGCGGGGTGGTGCCTACCACCACCCAGTCTTTATCTTTGACCGGCAGACCTAACAACGCATCGCGAACCGCACCACCGACCAGATAAATCTTCACGCCTTACACTCCCGTATCCATTTTTTTAGAAAAATAATAGGTAAGTGTGGCAGAGATGACGATTTAGTTCATCCAGCGATCTTTACGCTTGCGGCTCGGCACCAGGTGCGGCAGCACCAGACCCAGCAGCAAACCTACGCCCAGCACGCCGCCGCCATACATAAACCACTGCATAATGATGGTGCGCTGTTTGTCGTCAAGCTGCAGATTTGCGGCGTTAACCTTCTTCTGGGCGACGATCAGCTCGTTTTTAAGCTTCTGGTTCTCTTCTTTCAGACCGTTGATCACCCCATCGCTTCGGGCAACTTTTTGCTGCATCTCGGCGGTGCGCTGGTTCCAGGTGGTGTCGATATTAGTCAGCTTATCGGTGAGGGTCTTAACCTGGTTTTCCAGATCCGGCACGCGGGTGCGCAGGCTGGGCGTGGCGCTCAGCTCTTTCAGGGGGATCCAGGCGGTACGACCGCTGCTGTCGCGCACCTGGCCATAGCTGGTGTCCGCGTTGGTCTGTAAAAGAGAGACTTCTTCGCCGGCATTAACCGTGCCCACGAGACGATAATGGTCGCCCGGGCCGCTGCGTACCCAGGTGTTGAGTTCATCCGAAACGTAACGTTTCTCTTCAGCGTGGACCGCCGTTGCGGCGCTGAAAGCAAGGAAAGTGAGTCCAATCAGGCGTAATTTAAGCATCATAAATCGTTATTTTCATAAAAAGTGGAACGATAGTAGTGGTTACGGCTCTTGCAGGCAAAAGATTCGTCAGCATTCGGAATCATCTGTGCCGCGCCGGCCACTGCGTCTAACCTTTACGCCCGTCAAATTGCTCATTGCGTGGCAATCTGGCGCAAAATACTATCTACTGACAAAAAAGTGATGCGTAAGTTCGCCGTAATTTACCCCGCTGTGACGCAACCAGAAGATTGAGGCTATGGCTCAGGAAATCGAATTAAAATTTATTGTTGAAAATGACAGCGTTGACGCGCTGCGTACCCGTCTGCACCCGCTCACCGAGGAGCACCACCAGCCGGTAGAGTTGCTCAACATCTATTACGAAACGCCGGACAACTGGCTGCGCCGCCACGACAGAGGGCTGCGCATTCGCGGCGCCAACGGGCGCTACGAAATGACGATGAAAATTGCCGGTCGCGTGGTGGGCGGCCTGCATCAGCGTCCGGAATACAATATCGACATTGATAAGCCGGAGCTGGCGCTGGAACGCTTCCCGGCGGAAGTCTGGCCCGAGGGTAGCCTGCCTGAGACGCTCGCGGCCCAGCTGCGCCCGCTGTTCAGCACCAATTTCCTGCGTGAAAAGTGGCTGGTCAATGAAGGCAAAAGCCGCATTGAGATAGCCCTTGATCTGGGAGAAGTGAAGGCCGGCGAGCTGCAGGAGCCCATCTGTGAACTGGAGCTTGAGCTGCTGGAGGGCGAGGCCGACGACGTGCTGAAGCTGGCGCGTAAGCTGGTGAGCCAGCCGGGCCTGCGCCAGGGGAGCCTGAGCAAAGCCGCCCGCGGTTACCACCTGGCCGCAGGCAATGCGCCGCGCGAGCGCAAACCCACCCAGATCCTGAAGGTGCCGGCCAAATCCTCCGTTGAAACAGGATTTGAAGCCTCGCTGGAGCTGGCCCTGAGCCAGTGGCAGTACCACGAAGAGCTGTGGGTGCGCGGTAAAAAAGAGGCCAAAAACGACGTGCTGGCCGCTATCAGCCTGGTACGCCATAGCCTGACGCTGTTTGGTGGCATCGTGCCACGCAAAGCCAGCGCGCGCCTGCGTGATCTGCTGTCCCAGATTGAAACCCTGATGGCGACCGAGGTCTCGGCGCAAACGGCGGCCTACAGCGCGCAAAACGGCGCGGCAAAGCTGGCCCTGACCGAGTTTCTGGTCACCCGCAGCTGGCGCAGCTTCCTGGATGCCAAAGCCGAGGCCAAAATCGAAGACTCCTTCAAACGCTTCGCGGATATTCACCTCTCCCGCCAGGCGGCCGAGCTGAAAAGCCACTTCGGCCAGCCGCTGGGGGATCAGTATGCCGACCAGCTGATCCGCCTGGCGCGCGGAATCGACAGCATTCTGCTGCTGGCAGGCGCCTATGACGGCCCTGTCGCCCACGCCTGGCTGGAAAACTGGCAAGGGTTGCAGCACGCCATCAAAACCCGCCAGCGGGTGGAGATTGAGCACTTCCGTAATGAGTCCATTTCGCAGGAGCCATTCTGGCTGCACAGCGGAAAACGTTAACGCAGGCAAGGAACCCCCATCATGCCGCTTTCTTCCCGGTTACAGCAGCAGTGGCAGACGGTGTGTGAACGTCTGCCGGAGTCGTTACCCGCGTCGTCCCTGAGCGAACAGGCGCAGCAGGTGCTCACCTTTAGCGACTTTGTTCAGGAGAGCATCGTTAGCCATCCCGAGTGGCTGGCAGAGCTTGAAGCCTCGCCGCCCCGGGCGGATGAGTGGCAGCAGTACCCCGCCTGGCTGCAAACGGCGTTGGCGGAGGTGAGCGACGAGGCGGCGCTGATGCGCGTCCTGCGCCAGTTCCGCCGTCAGGTGATGGTGCGCATCGCCTGGGCACAGGCGCTGAAGCAGGTCGATGAAGAGAGCACCCTGCAGCAGCTCAGCCAGCTTGCGGAGACGCTGATCGTCGCCGCCCGCGACTGGCTGTATGACGCCTGCTGCCGGGAGTGGGGCACCCCCTGCAGCGAAGAGGGCACGCCGCAGCCGCTGATGATTCTGGGCATGGGCAAGCTGGGGGGCGGGGAGCTGAACTTCTCGTCCGATATCGACCTTATTTTTGCCTGGCCGGAAAAAGGGGCTACCCGCGGCGGGCGGCGCGAGCTGGATAACGCCCAGTTCTTCACCCGTCTGGGCCAGCGTCTGATTAAGGCGCTGGATCAACCCACCCAGGATGGCTTCGTCTACCGCGTGGATATGCGCCTGCGCCCGTTCGGCGACAGCGGCCCGCTGGTACTGAGCTTTGCCGCGCTGGAAGATTATTACCAGGAGCAGGGGCGCGACTGGGAGCGCTACGCGATGGTCAA
>DKMV01000034.1 GCA_002469605.1 Leclercia sp. UBA7405 | reverse complement strand
TCGCCGTCGCCACCAAAGCGCAGCGACGCCAGACGCCCCTGCCCTTCAATGATCTGACCGTAGATATCGTACATATCGGCCCCGTAGCGCTTCTGGCCAAAGAACGCCTGCCACGGATCCGGAGTAACGTAGTCGGTAATGTTCAGTACCCCGCTGTCCACCGCCGACAGCAGCACGTTCACTTTCTGCGGAACGTTCCCCGCCTTCACACTGGCTTTGACTTTCACCGTCAGCGTCTGGTTGGGGCGCATTTTCTGCGGATTTTCGAGGGCGATATTCAGACGACGGTTTTCGTCCCCCATCGGCAGATGCAGCAGGCCCACCGCACGCTTCGGCGTGGCGGATTTGGATTTATCCCCCGGACGCACCACCAGCGTGCTGAGGTAGAGGTCGTGACGTTTCCAGGCTTTGTCCACCGGAATAGCGAGATCCAGCCCCTCTGCCGGGACGTCGATCTCTTTCCACCACAGCGGCCCCTCGCTGGATTCGACCATCGCGTAGCCTTTACCGGCAGCCGGGGCGGCGATGTGCAGATTAATGGTGTCGCCTGGCTGATAGGAAGGTTTATCCATCTTCAGCGTCACGCGATCCGGGCGTGCTGACCCCTGTCCGTCGCTGTTATCCTGCCAGCTGTAGCCCGCCCAGAAGCGGACGCTGCTGAGGGTGTCATTGGGGGCTTTTACCTCAAGGCGATAGGAACCCCACTCCACCGGGAAGCTGACCTTGCCCGTCTCGTCGGCTTTTAGATCCAGCGTCTGCTCACCTTCAACCAGATCTTTTTGGTCGTACTGCGACTGCCAGCCTTCATTTTCGGACCAGTTCCAGAAATAGTCGCGACGTTCACGGATCAGGCGCACCTGCAGCCCGGAAACCGCTTTTTTCGCCCCGCTGGCATCGGTATAGACGATATCGAAGCTGGCCTGGCTATCCTCATCCACAATGGGCTGATTAGCGGTGGTGTCGGTGCGGTAGTCATAAACGGCTTTGCTGGCGAACTGCGGGCGAATGCCGGGCAGGCTGTCCGCAGGCCAGATGGCCTGTTCCGCACGACGGGTTACCGGACGACCGCCCGATTCCAGCAGACTGGCCTGCAGTATCAGCTGCAGCGGCGAGTGGGTCTCTTTCCACTGACTTTCAGCGCTGACCTTGCCACGGCCTTCGGCATCCAGGGTGAGCTGCACTTCGTCCAGGCTGCGGCTGAGGTTCTCTTCGGCAATGTCACCAAACTGGAAGCCGGGCAGCGCGCTCACCGCCTCACGCAGCGGGCGCAGGAACAGTTGCCCCTGCAGGCTGTTGCCGTTGGCCGGCGCGCCGTACAGGTAATAGCCGGTCACGTCGAAGCTGACGTCATCCTGGGGTTTGACCGGTGCTTTTTGCCCACTGATGTTCAGCGCCATCCGCTCCGGCATAAAGTCTTCAACATGGAAATCCCACATCTGCTGCTGGTTATCGCCGGTACTGGCGCGGATATGCCACATCCCGGTCTGAGCGCCGCTGTCCAGCGCATAGTTAAAGCGGTACAGCCCCTTTTCAGGCTGGCTGACGAAGGTACGCGCCACCTGCCCGTCCGGGCGCAGCACTTCCAGTTTTACCGGCTGATCGGGTAAGGGTTTGCCATCGCTGTCGCGCAGCAAACCGTTGAGGATCACCGTTTCGCCCGGACGATAGAGATCGCGTGGGCCGAACATAAAGAACTGCTTGCTGAACCCGGGCGCCCCGGCGATATCAAACTCGGCCAGATCGAGCGCAGGAAGATGAAGGTCGAGTAAGGTAGTCTGCCCCTCTTTACGCGCCAGGATCAGCGCCGCGTCTTTATCCCCCTGCAGCACCGCATGGCCGTCGCCGTCGCTGGTGGCCTGCGCCAGCGTCTGGCCTTTATCGTTCAGCAGTACCACCTCAATGCCTGCCTGAGCGGCGCCGTTTTCCAGGCTCTGGGTGAAGATATCCAGCCGGTTATGGAAACGGTGCACCGACAGACCAATATCGCTTAGGGTAAAGAGCGTTGCCGCATTGCTGTAGTTGTAGTGACCGGCCTGATTCATGACCGCCAGGTAGATCCCCGCCTGCTGTAGCGGTTTGATATCGCGCAGCGGCAGCAGCAGTTTTTCCCGGGTGTTACGCGCCGGGTTAAGGTCGAAACGGCCGGTATAAACCAGATCCGCCATCTTTAACAGGTTGTCGGATTCCCAGTTGGTGACCGAGTTGCGGTACTCCCACTGGCTGACAAAGGCCGGCAGGGACTCGGGCCGCACCCGGTAGAAGTTGACGTCAACGTTGTTGACGTTCAGGGCCATTACCGGCAGCCCCTCGACAACCTTGCCCGGCAGCAGCGAGCCGCGGCTGGCGAAGCCGACGCTGGGCTCAATATTGCGGGTGGTGATGGTTTTTTCATAATCGATGCCGAAAGTGGCTTTGTTCAGCGCCAGCAGGCCGCGCTCAACGGTGACGATCAGCTCCCGGTTTGGCTCCAGATGGCGAAAACGCAGCTCTTTCAGGTTTGGCGCCAGCTCCCATGCTCCGTCGACCTTACCGCTTTTCTTATCCACCAGGTGCAGCGTGCGCGAGAAATCCTGCGCCGGATCGAGCGGCACCGAGAAGGTGAGCACCAGGGTGGATGCACCGTCGAGCTGTATTTCGGAGGCGTCCAGCAGGGTCAGGGGTTTTCCCTGGCTTTGGGCGGCCAGTTTTTCCAGCGTCGCGTTATCAGGTTTAGTTGTGACTTCAGGCGCAGCGGGCGTCGCGGCAGCAGCGGCCGGGGCCTGTGCAGCGGGGGTAGCACTGCTGTCATCACAACCGACAAGCGTAGTAGTCAGCAGCGCCAGTGAGAGCGCGGCAAGGCGAAACGGTTTCATCCTTTATCCCTGGCCTGAAGAGGCCTGTTGGTCGTCGTCGGGATAAGTATTATCCGCAAGTTTCACTAATACAAAAGTCCAAATTAAGAATCTGGAAAGCATCTCGCAAATCCCTTTTCGCTCTCTTTCCGGCACTGTTACGCCGATCACAGCCTTAAAGGTTACATGTTACCTTTAAAGTCATTTGTTTTTAAAACAATAAGATAGATAGCTACTTCTGGCTTATCCCTGCTAATTTTACCCTTAAGACGCACCCTGAGTGCGCGGTTCAATAAGAGAGATAGCCATGAAACGAGCCGTGAACGCCCTGCAAAATTTCGGAAAATCATTGTACGGACCGGTACTTATCCTGCCCATCGTCGGTCTGTTCATTGCCTTTGGCAACGTGCTGGGTAACGGCGCGCTTGCCGACTATTTACCTTTCCTCGGCCACCCGCTGGTGCAGAACATCGGCCAGCTGATCGCCAAATCGGCGGTATCGGTGCTGGTAAACCTGGCGCTGGTTTTCGCCGTGGGGATCCCCATTGGGCTGGCGGCACGGGATAAAGGCTACGCGGCGCTGATCGGCCTCGTTACCTTTGTGGTGTTTATCAACGCCATGAACGTGACCTTACAGCTGCAGGGAGAGCTGGCGCCAGCAGACCAGATGAAGGCGGCCGGCCAGGCGATGGTGCTCGGGGTGCAGGTGCTGGAGATGGGCGTCTTTGCCGGGATCCTGACCGGGGCGCTCTCAGGCTATCTCTATAACAAATATTCCAGCGTGCAGTTTAACGGCGCGATGGCGATCTACTCCGGCCACTGCTTCGTTGCCATCATTATGCTGCCGGTCTCGATGCTGCTGGGGGTGGTCATGAGCGAACTGTGGCCCTTTGCCCAGCACGGCATCAGCGCTTTGGCGCTCGCTATCAAAGGCTCAGGCCCGTTCGGGGTGGCGGTGTATGGTTTCCTTGAGCGCATTCTGGTGCCCACCGGCCTGCACCATCTGGTCTATACCCCGTTCCTCTATACCGAACTGGGCGGTACCCAGGAGGTGTGCGGCACCACTTATCAGGGGGCGCGCAACATCTACTTCGCCGAGATGGCCTGCCCGGAGGTGAAGCAGCTTAGCAGCACGGTGGTGTGGGATGCCCGGGGCATCAGCAAGATGTTCGGCCTGCCGGCGGCGGCGCTGGCGATGTATATGACGGCGAAGCCGGAACGTAAGGCGGCGGCCAAAGCGATTCTTATCCCGGCGGCGCTCACCTCGCTGCTGGTGGGGGTAACCGAGCCTATCGAGTTCTCCTTCCTGTTTGTCGCCCCACTGCTGTTTGTGGTGCACGCGGTACTGACCGGGATCGGCATGATGCTCTTCTCCCTGTTCGGCGTTCACGCCATCGGCGCTAACGGCATTATTGACTTCATTCTCTATAACCTGCCGCTGGGCACCGAAAAGTCTAACTGGCCGATGTACATCCTGGTCGGGCTGATTATGTTCGCCCTCTATTTCCTGGTGTTCCGCTTCCTGATCCTGCGCTTCAACATGAAGACGCCGGGGCGCGAGGATGAGGAGCAGGAGACGCGCCTGTACAGCAAGCAGGAGTACCAGGCGAAGGGCAACAACGACGGGCTGGGCGAATCCATCGTCGTGGGCCTCGGCGGGCGGGAAAATATTGAGGTGGTGGATAACTGCTACACCCGCCTGCGCGTCACGGTTAAAGACGTGGCGATGGTGGACGAGCCGCGCCTGAAGGCGACCGGCGCGAAAGGGATTATCAAACAAGGTAACAACGTTCAGGTGGTCTACGGGCTGCATGTCAAAAAAATGCGAGAAGCCGTTGAGACGTTTCTCTGAAAGGAGCTAAAGATGTTTAAACCCCCATTCATTCTGTCTATTGCCGGCGGCGGCAGCACCTATACCCCCGGCATCGTGAAGAGCCTGATGGTGCGCCTGCAGGATTTCCCGCTGGCCGAAATTCGCCTGTACGACATCGACGAGGCGCGCCAGAACACCATTGCGCCGGTGGTGGAGAAGGTTATCCGCGATCACAGCCAGAGCATCAAATTCACCGTCACCACCGACCCGGAAGTTGCCTTCAGTGGGGCGCATTTCGTCTTCGCCCAGATGCGCGTCGGCCAGTACAAAATGCGCGAGCAGGATGAGAAGATCCCGCTGCGCCACGGCGTGGTGGGTCAGGAGACCTGTGGACCGGGCGGGCTGGCCTATGGCCTGCGCACCATTCTGCCGATGGTGGAGCTTATCGATCTGGTGGATCGCTACGCCCACCAGAAGGCCTGGATCGTCAACTACTCCAACCCGGCGGCGATAGTGGCTGAAGGGGTGCGCCGTTTGCGCCCCGACGCCCGGGTGCTGAATATCTGCGATATGCCGGTGGCGGCGATGCGCAATATGGGGGCGATTCTGGGGGTGGATCGCCATAAGCTGGAGGTGGACTACTTTGGCCTGAACCACTTCGGCTGGTTTACCCGCGTGCTGGTTGACGGCGAAGACCGGCTGCCGGAGCTGCGCCGCCATATCGCTAAATTCGGCCTGCTGACGGAAGACGCGGCCAAAACCGACCCGCAGCACTCGGATCCCTCCTGGGTGAAGACCTGGCGCAACATCAAGCCGATTATGGACAACTTCCCGGAGTATCTGCCGAACCCCTATTTACAGTATTACCTGATGCCGAACCAGATCGTCGAGCACCAGAACCCGGACTACACCCGCGCCAACGAAGTGATGAACGGGCGCGAGAAAAAGCTCTTTGCGGCGGCGGAGGAGTATAAAAACACCGGGATCCTGCCGGATGCCTTCCACGTGGGGGTGCACGGCGAGTTTATCGTCGACGTGGCCCGCTCGCTGGCCTTTAACCTGCGCCAGCGTCATCTGGTAATGGTGGAAAACCAGGGGGCTATCGTTAATCTGCCCTATGACGCGATGGTGGAAGTGCCCGCCTATATCACCTCCGAAGGGCCGGAGCCGGTGCGCATCGGCCGGGTGCCGCTGTTCCACCAGACCCTGCTGCAACAGCAGCTGGCATCCGAACAGCTGCTGGTAGAGGCGACCATTGAGGGCAGCTACGAGAAAGCGCTGCAGGCATTTACCCTGAATCGCACGGTGCCGACAATGGAACATGCGAAAGCGATTCTGGACGACATGATTGAGGCGAATCGCGACTACTGGCCCGTGCTGCAAAAAGCCTGGCAGGAGGGCGAAGCGATTTAATAACCGGTATCCGCCGGAAAGAAAGTAAGCAAAATAAGCGCTTGCTCGCGAGTTGAACGTGGTTTGCTTGTCGGTGTCAGAAAAAACACCGACAATTCTTTTTTAAAGAATGAAATGGAGGCAACCATGTCCACCTCATATTTTGTCGCCGCCGACTGGCTGATTGAGCACGGCGACGATCCTGAAGTCCAGATCCTCGACGCGCGGATGGCGCCTCCGGGGCAGGAACACCGCGACGTCCCTGCGGAATACCGCGCCGGGCATCTTCCCGGCGCGGTATTTTTTGATATCGAAGCCCTCTCAGACCACACCTCTCCCCTGCCGCACATGCTGCCGCGCCCGGAAGCCTTCTCTGTTGCCATGCGCGAGCTGGGCATCAGCCGCGACAAACATCTGGTGGTCTACGACGAAGGCAACCTCTTCTCCGCCCCGCGGGCGTGGTGGATGCTGAAAAACTTCGGCGTGGAAAAGGTCTCTATTCTGGCGGGCGGGCTGGCGGGCTGGCAGCGCGATGAGCTGCCGCTACAGCAGGGTGAGGTCACCCTGCCGGAAGGGGAATTCGATGCCACCTTCGATCCTGAGCAGGTGAAACGCCTGACCGAGGTGCTGTTGGTGAGCCATGAAAAGACGGCGCAAATCGTCGACGCACGTCCTGCCCCGCGTTTTAATGCCCAGGCCGATGAGCCCCGTCCGGGGCTGAAGCGCGGCCATATCCCGGGAGCGCTGAACGTGCCATGGGGTGATTTAGTCTTCGAAGGCGAACTCAAAACCACCGATGAACTGCGCGAAGTTTTCGCCCGTCAGGGGGTGGATATCAATCGCCCCGTGATTGCCAGCTGCGGCTCCGGGGTCACGGCTTGCGTGGTGATTCTGGCGCTGGCGACGCTCGGCAAAACCGACGTAACCCTCTACGACGGTGCCTGGAGCGAATGGGGCGCGCGTGATGACCTGCCGGTTGAACCGGCCTGATAATGGATAACCGCCTGACGACGCTGTTAACGCGCGGAGAGTCGCTCACCCGCGCCGAGTACCGGGTTTTAGCCCATCTGACGGAACATCCCCTGCTGGTGGGCAATATCACGGTACGCGAGCTGGCGCAGGCGACCTTTGTCTCTACCGCCACCATTATGCGTCTGTGCCAGAAGCTGGGGTTCAGCGGCTTTAGCGAGTTTATCTGGCACTGCAAACAGCTTCTGTCCGACACCCCGCATATTGCCGCCAGCACCCAGCGCCCGCCGGAGCTGCCCGCACTTTTTAGCCAGTTTATTGCCAACTATCAGCAGACCTTCCGCTGGGTAACGGATGCGAAGCGCCGGCAGTTTGCCGGGCTGCTGCGCGATAAAGAAAGTTTCTTTCTCTACGGCGCCGGGTTCTCTTATCTGTTCGCCGAATACCTGACCAAGAAGCTGCAGGTGCTGGGCAAAACCGCCTTTATCTCCGGGCCGGGCGACAGCCGCAATATTTTTCTGAGCAACGCCGCGCGCTATCAGGTGTTTATCGCCGTCTCCCGCAGCGGGGAAACCGAACAGGTGCTGGACAAAGCGCGGATCGCGCAAAACGTGGGAATGACGGTAGTGGCGTTTACCCGCGCCTCCGCCAATACCCTGGCGGGGATGGCCGATCTGCACTTCGCCCTCTACGACGAAGCGGTGCACTATGCCGCCGAGGCCGCAGGGGTCACGTCGTTTGAATCGAATCTGGTGCTGCTGATGGATCTACTGCTGCTGGAAGCCACGGGGTGAAAGCTCACCCCGGGTAATCAGATAATGCGGTTGGTTTTGAGATCGCGCAGGAAGCCGCCCCAGCGACGCTCGTAGAACGGGGTGATGTGCTCGGTAATAAAGTGGCTGATGCCCTTCTCACCTTTTTTCACCTGACAGATATCGATTGGCTCATCGCCCGGCAGGGTGTCGGTGGCGACGCTGCCCGCGGCCTGAACGATCTCGTCGAAATCGCCGTCCGCCTCAATGCCAATCAGCAGCACCGGCTGTTCGTCCGCGCGCTCTTTGATGGAGCAGAGAAAGGCGCGTTTCACCGGCTTAAGGGTCTTAAACAGGGTGGTGAGCGAGTCGATCATCTGCGCCGGCGGCTCAGCCACCTCGGAGAGCAGCAGCGTTTCGCCGCCTTCGAGCACCTCCTGGCTGCTGAGCGGGTTGCCCTCTTCGCCAATCAGATGGCTGATCTCACGCGGGGTGAACTCTTTACCGGTGGGGAGCTTGGCGTTGAGGAACAGGGTTTCGCCGAGGGTCATCTCAAAGAGCGTGCGCACCGGCATCACCACGAACGCCTGCTCGTCTTCCACGGCCTGCTGCAGGGCTTCCAGCGAGGTAAAGAAGGGGATCACCGAGGTGCCGTCGTCTTTCTCCCAGTGGAGCAGATCCAGCGCACTCTCTTCAACCACCTGCTCGCCTTCCGCGGCCGTGCCGGGGACCCAGACGGTGGACTCCAGCAGGGTGCGGAAAAAGGCCGGACGATGGGCGGGCTCGGTGGCCGCCTGCTCCAGCAGGGTTTCTAATTCGTTTTTGCTTTCGGACATAAACATTCCATTTGATGCATTTTCCCCTCACCCTAACCCTCTCCCCATAGGGGAGAGGGAACTTTTACCCCCTCTCCCCTATGGGGAGAGGGCCGGGGTGAGGGGTCAGGCAATAATTACTCTGCCGTCAGCAGGTTCGCCACGGTGCGCACGCCAAGACCCGTCGCCCCGGCAGACCACTGCTCAACCGCCGCTTTGCGGTAGGTTGCCGAGCAGTCGATATGCAGCCAGCCCTGCTGATAGTTCTCAACGAAGTGGGACAGGAACCCTGCCGCGGTGCTCGCACCCGCCGGATAGGCGGCGCTGGCGGTGTTGTTCAGCTCGGCAAAGTTAGACGGCAACTGGCTGCGGTGGAACTCGGCCAGCGGCAGGCGCCAGAACGGCTCGTTCTCTTCTGCGGCGCTCGCCAGCAGACGGGCTGCCAGCTTGTCGTCGAAGCTGAACAGGGCGTGGTAGTCGTTACCCAGCGCGGTTTTTGCCGCTCCGGTCAGGGTCGCCATATCGATAATCAGCTCCGGTTTCTGGGCCGAGGCGTCGATCAGGCCATCCGCCAGCACCAGGCGCCCTTCCGCGTCGGTGTTCATCACTTCGACGTTTTTACCGTTGCGATAGCGAATGATATCGCCCAGCTTGAAGGCGTTGCCGCTCACCATGTTGTCGGCACAGCACAGATAGAGTTTTACGCGCTTGTTCAGGCCGCGGGTAATGGCAAACGCCAGCGCGCCGGTAATGGTGGCCGCGCCGCCCATATCGGACTTCATGGAGTCCATGAAAGCACTCTGCTTCAGGCTGTAGCCGCCGGTATCAAAGGTGATGCCCTTGCCCACCAGGCAGGCGTACACCGGTGCGGATTTGTCACCGGTGGGGTTAAAGTCCAGCGCCAGCAGCACCGGCGGGCGTTCAGAACCGCGGCCCACGGTGTGGATACCCATATAGTTCTGCTCGCGCAGATCTTCGCCCTTGGTGATGCGGTAAGACATCTTGTCACCCGCCACGCCGCTCAGCAGATCTACCGCGCGCTGCGCCAGCTGCTCCGGACCTAGCTCTTCTGCCGGGGCGTTAATGGTATCGCGCACCCAGTCGATAATGGTCAGGCGGCTCTCCAGCTCTTTTTGCGACTCCGCATCAAGGCTCGCCCACTCGATTTTACGGCTGCCTTTCGGGCCTTTGTATCCCGCCCAGAACGCCCAGCTGCGGTCGGTGTCCCAGCCTTCGCCTTCAAGCATCACGTGCTTAATGCCGAGGCCGTCGATTTTGCGCGCGGCGCGCTGGATAAGGCCGGTATCGTCTTTGCGGGTCAGATGCAGGGTTATGCCGTCGTTATTGATGCTATAAGCGGCTTTCTCACCCCAGCGCGCGTCGGCGGGCTGGCTGGAGAGCGTAATCTTCATCGCTTCGGTCATTTTATTTATCCTTATTCGCAACTAGCAAACGGGCCGCCTCAAGGCAGCCCGTTTCATTATTTATTCTGCTTCATCTAACCAGACTAACAGAATCGCCTCCAGAATTTTTTCACTGGATGCGTTGGGATCGTCGTCGAAATCTTCCAGATCGCAGATCCACTGGTGCATATCGGTGAATCGTACGGTCTTGGGATCGAGATCCGGGTTAGCGTCGTACAGCGCCTCGCCGATTTCACGGCTGTCTGTCCACTTCAGTCCCATATTAGTGCTCGCGTGCGTGGTTAATGGTGTAACGCGGGAATTCGACCACCAGATCTTCATCGGTGACGCGGGCCTGGCAGCTTAAACGGCTGTCCGGCTCCAGACCCCATGCTTTATCCAGCATGTCGTCT
>DKMV01000014.1:651-2550 GCA_002469605.1 Leclercia sp. UBA7405 | reverse complement strand
GGGCGGCTGCGGCCTGACCTGTGAAATCAGCTACTCCCCGGATAAACCCCTGCCCGCCGACGGCCAGGAGCTTATCGACCGCTGCATTCGGGAGTGTATCGAGACCGGTATCTTTAGTGAAAACGATCCCATTATTACGGCCAATCAGGTTGATATCCCCTACGCCTACGTCATCTACGACCATCAGCGCAAAGAGAACGTGGAGCTGATAAGAAAGTGGCTGTCGCTGCACGGTATCACCCTGGCCGGACGTTACAGCGAGTGGGAGTACTACAACTCAGATCACGCCTTTATCGCCGGGAAAACGGCGGCCGAAAAAGTGAAACAGGGGGAGCTGCGCCAGTCCGGTTCCTGAGACACGCTGACGGTAGCCGCACTAAGCGGCTACCCTATGGCCGGGCGTTACCAGCGCGTGGCCGCCATATCGATCACGAACCGATAGCGCACATCCCCTTTCAGCATCCGGGCGAAGGCCTGCTCGATCCCCTCACCGGCAATCATCTCTACGTCTGCGGTGATGTTGTGCTGGCCGCAGAAATCGAGCATCTCCTGGGTCTCCTGAATACTGCCAATCGACGAGCCGCTAATGCTCAGGCGGCGGAAGACCATCGGGGTAATATCCGGCGAAGTATGCCGGTCGTCCGGGATCCCCACCAGCACCAGCCGGCCGTTGGTTTTCAGGGTAGCGAGGTAAGGATCGAGATCGTGCGGCGCGGCGACGCAGTCGATAATAAAATCGAGCGAGGTGCGCGCCTGTGCCATCTGCTGCGCATCCCGGGAGACCACCACCCGCTTCGCCCCCAGACGACGGGCATCCGCCCCCTTTTCCGGCGAGGTGGTAAAGAGCGTCACCTCGGCCCCCAGCGTGCTGGCCAGTTTGACCGCCATATGCCCCAGCCCGCCCAGGCCAACCACCCCCACGCGATCCCCGGCCTTAACGCCGAAGTGCCGCAGCGGCGACCAGACGGTGACCCCGGCGCACAGCAGCGGCGCCACGCCCGCCAGCGGCAGGCTCTCCGGCACCCGCACCACAAAATGCTGATCGACAATCAGGTTGCGGGCATAGCCGCCCCAGGTGCTCTCGCCGGTGAATTTATCTATCCCGTTATAGGTGGCGGTGAAGCCCGCTTCGCAATACTGCTCCTCCTGCTGCCGGCAGAAATGGCAGCTGCGGCAGGAATCCACCATCACTCCGACGCCCACGATGTCGCCCACGCGGTAACTCTCCACCTCCGGGCCGGTGGCCACGACGCGACCGACAATCTCATGGCCCGGCACTAGCGGATAGCGGCTGACGCCCCACTCGTTGCGCGCCATATGCAGGTCGGAGTGGCAGACGCCACAGTACAGCACCTCAATATTCACGTCCTGCTTTTGCAGCGGACGCAGGGCAATGCGATCGGACACCAGGGGGGACGTCGCCTCGCGGGCAACTAACGCGTTAACTTTCATGCAGCCTCACAAATAAATGGCTTTCAGGGAGTGAAGGCGGCAGACTTTAATCAAACGGGTTCGATATTGATAGTAGTCACCATCTGGTGACCATAAAACAAGGAGGCGCCTGTGCCAGCCTGGGTAGACGGAAAACTGTTCTTTTATGCCGACTCGCCGCCGCGCCGGCTGATGGATCTCTTCTCGGTAAAGTGGAGCACCATGGTGCTCCACGCGCTCTGGCACTGGCCGGAAGAGCGTGCCCGCACGGGGGAGCTACAGCGCAGCCTGCAGAGCATCTCAAAGAAGATGCTGTTTCAGACCTTAAAGGAGCTGGAGCAGCGGGGGCTGATTGTCCGCCACGTCTATGACGTAGTGCCGCCGAAGGTCGATTATCGCCTGACGCCGCTGGGCCGGACCTTTGCCGAGCCGATTGAGCAGATGTATCAGTGGGGGCTGGAGAACCAG
>DKMV01000014.1:0-564 GCA_002469605.1 Leclercia sp. UBA7405 | reverse complement strand
GACAAACACGCGGAAAACGGACGAATTATGATGTAACCTTTCTTAGCGCTTCGCACATCCACTGTAAAAATTTCAACGGAACGAACACCTCATGGCAGCTCACATTTCAAAAGATCCTCTGCATGGCGTCACCCTGGAGATGCAGGTTAACGCGCTGGTTGCGCGCTACGGCTGGGAGAAACTGGGGAAGCTCATTAATATCAACTGCTTTAAAAGCGACCCCAGCGTGAAGTCGAGCCTCAAATTCTTACGCCGCACCCCCTGGGCGCGCGCCGAGGTTGAAGCCCTCTACCTCGACTCCCTGGAAGACGCGGAGCCGCAGCCTGCGCAGGACGCAGAAGAGGAGGCCGGCACCCCCTGGGCCAATAATCGCCACACCAGGAGCTGACGGCCATGAAGCGAAACATTTCAACGTCGGCCCTGCTGGTTGCCGGCGCGCTGTTACTGGCCAGCTGCGCCTCTAAGCCGCCAAAATCACTGGTCACCCCCCTGCCGCCGGTGGCAAAACAGCCGGTGCCGGATAAGAATCAGGCCCTTAACGAACCGGTGCGCGGCGTCTGGCTG